>JBCDDJ010000047.1:0-22746 GCA_039180385.1 Cyanobacteria bacterium P01_G01_bin.38
AACAGCTCAATTTTTGTGGTGTGACTCTGCGGGCTAGGGCTACCCATTTTGAATCTGGGCGAGCAGGGCAAACATCGTAGACAAACCATCCTAACCCGCAGCCAATATCACAAAACTAGAGCAGGCCTTTATTGTTCGCCTTGGCTAGAACGGATGTAGTTAACTGCATCCGAATCTGGTAACAAATAGAGCAAATTCAAATTTTCGTCATCGGTGTCTTCCATCTGGGAGATCAAAGACTCTAGCGAAACCACTTGAATATCGATCCGTTCCCTCAGTTCAGGTCGAGCTTCACCCAAAGCATTTAGGGCAGTCTCAATATCTTGCTGTGAAAAAAACGCTGGGACAATCGGCTCACCGTTATTTAAGTCGCCAATGGGCAGCAGCACATAGGAGCCATCATCTATATATCGGGGCAAAAAGATCGGCACCCCTGACGAAAACTCACTATTAATCTCAACCGCGGCACTGACTTCTTCACCCTGGGGCACAAACAGTAATCGCAAAGGGATATCACTCTGAGCCTGAGCCTGTTGATAAAGGGCTGCAAGCTCGACCCAACCTACTATCGCAGACGCTTCAAAGTTCGGATCTTCTTGCCGCTGTAGCGTTAGATACTCCTCAGCATCTTCGCCACTAAAAAATACGTAGAGCAGGGCAATTTCTTGTTCTTCGCCCCCATCTTCCGGTTGACCGACCAGCCGACTGGTAATGTAAGCCCCTTCTGGGTTTGCCACCACAAAAGCCGGAATCGCCGATAGCTTAATAGCGACCTCTTCGTCGGTGAGCGCCTGAACTCGCTGGGGCACAACGCCCAGTAAAGCACCACCGATTAACCCTAAGGTCAGCATCCGATGAAATATTGACCGCATATATCCTCCCAACAGAGCTGTCCGTAAACCAAATCATGATGCAGTAAAAAATGATTCTCCGTAGGGAATGATGGACAATTCCAAAATTGTCAGACAGCTTGTCAGCTAACCTGACAAGCGCCTAAGATGCTAGCCAAAAACTACCAGCCAAACACACCCTGGATGATTCATTTCATCCTGACTCATCAATCATTACTACTAACCTGAGCGAAAATCGGGATGACAGGATTCGAACCTGCGACATCCTGCTCCCAAAGCAGGCGCGCTACCAAGCTGCGCTACATCCCGTAATATGGCCGTAAGATGCCCCATCCAATAACCGCCTGCCTATTATACCCAAAATGGCCAGATTCAATGTGACTTTACCCGCCATTATGCAATCTCAAAATTGGCCCATTCAACAAATCCCTGGCATATCTCGCCCACAGCTCAATCAGCTGGCAAAATTTGGGGTCACCACCACCTCTGAGCTACTGCATTACTGCCAGCAGCCCAACCAACGGCGACAGCTATCGCAATCATTGTCAATTTCTATCCGCGACATCAACAAGTGGATCGCGATGTCAGATCTAGCTCGCATTCCCAACGTTGGCTGGCAATATTGTGGGCTTTTACTCCACGCTGGCATTGGATCAGTGTCTCAGCTTGCGACGATGCCCGTGCAGCAAGTCCACAAGCAGATTCAGCGGCTGCAGGTGCAACATCTACAACGGGCTGACCTCTGCCCCAATCGAGGGCAGGTGGCAGAGTGGATTCAGAGTGCCCAGCGACTGCGTTGAGGCTAGTATTTTGACAGGATTCAATCTTTGGGTTTGGTGAGATAGTGAGTGCGCTACCTCACCGAAATTTTAAGCTTGACTCAGCACTAATCTGGATACCAAAACATGCCTTTGATCCCCTCGGGGTCAGACATGAAGCCCAGCCGTTGATAAAACTCTACCACTTGCGGATCGGCAAAGAGGGTGACATTGCTGATGTCTTCACTGCGAAGCTTTTTGATCAAATGTTTCATCAGCGCCTTACCTAGCCCCTGACCTTGAAAATCGGGGTGAACCACCACATCCCAAATAGTGGCGTTAAAAGCATGGTCAGAGGTGGCCCGCGAAAACCCAACCAATCGCTTGCGGTTACCTCGCTGCTCCCACATGGTGACCACTAAAAAACTATATTGAATTGCCTTTTTAACCTTTCGAATGGGGCGACGCGACCAGCCAACAGCGTCACAAAGCTCTTCTAGCTCATAAAGGTCAATATTGCGGTCTGTACTAAAGAAAACCCGCGTATTTTGGTCAAAACTCGGCGCTTCGGCGATATAACCGTCAGATACAGCTTGCGTGGGCGCAGAGGAAGCCTCGGGGGGACTAAACAAGCTTTTCCAGAAACCCATTCAAGCAAATACAAGAGACGTTCGACTGCAAAAAAACAGTACTAGCAGTATATCCTTAAGCTTCCGTAAGGAATAAAGAATATAAGCCACTGCCAATAAATCCATCAAAGTTATCTAACGAACTTAGATAATTACGGGCAAACTAAAGCGTGACGACTAGGCTTATGCTAGGAACTTGCAGTCTGAACAGTCATGTCTCAGACGACAGCCTAAATCTTAGCTAAGTTTTATCGTAACGGTTCAAATGCAATGGCTTGGCAAACACGGGGCAACCTCAATCCATGACAGCTGGTTTAAGAACATCTACTATAGATCTGCTCAAGCGCTTTAACCGGGCGTTTCCCCAGTTCTATGACCAGTTTGTGAGCAGCGAAATCCAGCTGCAAAATCTGAGACTGGCCTATCAGCTTTACAAAACCAAGAAAGCCGTCATCGACGTTAAGCCAGAGGGCAACCGCAGTGCGCTACATTTTGCCTACCGTAACCAGTCATTCATCCTCAGCGATATTTTTGGAGTATTGGCGGCCTACGGTCTGACGATTCATAATCTCAGCCTGTATGGGCAAATCTATCCACCCATGCTGGTATTTATTAAGCTGGTGGTCTCGCGCGGTGGCAAGGCGCTCACAGACAAAACAGCAGATAACGTTTGTCGTGCGATTCGAGAGGCCCTGGCAGGTCGCTTTGAAGTCGAAGAAATGCTCAGCGTTGAATTTAACTTAGACGCGGGGCTAGAGCAGGTTGAAACTGAGTTTTATGTGGATCCGGTCTTCCATTTGCCAGCCCTGTTAATTGAGGCCGATAACCAACCTGGGCTGTTTTACAAAGTGATGTATGCGATTTGGCAAGAAGATTTACTAGTGGTTAATGCTAATCTACTAGTATGGCGGGGACGCACACGATTGATCTTGTACCTCCTGGGCCCAAACGAGAGCCTGATCCCAGAATATCTGGGGCAAAAAATTGCAGAAAGCGTTCGGCATCGCCTACTAGGCCAGCCGTTTTAACCATTAGGACTTATCCTCTACGATGCCAGTGGCCAATGTCTTGGGGGTCCCTCATACCTATGAGCTGACACCCGCTGAGCTGACATCTACGACACCCCAGTCAACAGCTCTAGTTTTTATCCATGGTTGGTTACTAAGCCGCCACTACTGGCGACCCATGATTCAAGCCTTGTCAGCGGAATATACCTGCCTGGCCTACGACTTGCGGGGCTTTGGAGATTCTACTCAGCAGCTTGACCGACGAGGCCAAACCTGTCTCCTCACCTCAATGGGGCAACCTCCCGAGGCAACCGCAGATATATCACCGTCTAGTCCTCAGCAAAATTCTCAGCAGGTTGTCCAATTTGCGCCACTATCTGCTTCGAGTTATAGCTTAATGGCCTATGCCGAGGATCTGGTTTCCCTTTTGCAAACCCTCAAATGCGATCGCGTTTGGTTAGTCGGGCATTCCCTCGGGGGCAGCGTTGCCCTGTGGGCTGCCCATCTCGCCCCAAAACTAGTGCAAGGGGTGATTTGCATGAATGCAGGGGGGGGGGTTTATATCCAAAAAGCCTTTGATCAGTTTCGCACTGCTGGGCAGCAAATGGTCCAGGTCAGACCCCACTGGCTGCGCCATTTGCCGCTGTTGCCCCGCATCTTTGCCAATATCATGGTGGCCCATTCGCTCCAACTGCGGTGGGGCCAACAGCGGCTCTACGACTTTCTCAGGGCCGACGCCCAGGCCGCCCGTGAGTCGCTACTGGCCTCAACCACCGAAACGGAAGTACATCGCTTACCCTATCTGGTCTCCCAGCTTAAGCAGCCCGCTTATTTTATTACCGGCAGCAATGACCAGGTGATGGAGCCCCGCTACGTGCGCCACCTGGCCAGCTTTCATCGTTTGTTTCGCCAGGGCCAGCCCAACGTGATCGAGTTGGCCCAGTGCGGCCACTTTGCCATGCTCGAGCAAACCCCCCAGGTGGCGAAGACGGTGCAGGAGATTTTGGAGAAAAGCGAGTGATTTTAGATTTTGGATTGGAGGCATTGAGCAATCTAAAATCCAAAATCCCCAATCCAAAATCAACCGTAGAGGCTCATCACCGCTGTCACCGGCATCCTCGACTGGCTCCCTAGCCCCAGGGACGACTGATGGCCTAGCTTAAGATGCTCGGCGGCGGCGCAGGCGATCATGGCGGCGTTGTCGGTGCAAAACTTTAGGGGGGGAAATAAGACCGTTAAATTATGCTGGGTGGCGGCGGTTTGTAGGTGCGATCGCAACCCGCTATTGGCGGCGACCCCACCCCCCACGACAATCGTGCTTAACCCTTGATCGAGGGCACAGGCCACGGCTCGTTTGGTCAGGGCTCGGGCCACCGTCGCCTGAAAGCTGGCAGCGATATCGGCCACTGGCAGCGATTCGGAATCTTGCTTAAGGCGCTCTACCAGACGCAGCACCGCGGTCTTAAGGCCGCTAAAGCTGGCATCGTAGGGGTGATAGCCCCCCTCAGGCAGTGAAATCTTGCCCTCGGGCAGGGGAAACGCGTTGGGGTTACCCTGTTGGGTAAGGCGATCAATCACGGGACCGCCAGGGTAGCCCAGCCCTAGCAGCCGTGCCACCTTATCAAAGGCCTCGCCAGCCGCATCATCGCGGGTTTTGCCCAGCACCTGATAGTCGCCACAGCCCCTAACGTGGACCAGGCTGGTGTGCCCCCCCGACACCAGCAAGCAAAGAAACGGCGGGACTAACTCTGGCTGACTCAAATAGGCAGCATAGAGATGCCCCTCCAGGTGATGAACCCCGATAAACGGCTTTTGATGGACCATGGCCAGGGTTTTGCCCGCTGCCACCCCCACCAGCAAGGCCCCCACCAGCCCCGGCGCACAGGTCGCCGCCACCCCATCAATGGCAGACCACGCCACCCCAGACTGGTCTAGCGCCGCCGCCAAGATATCCCCCAGGCTAATCAAATGCTGGCGGGAGGCTAGCTCGGGCACAACCCCCCCAAACCGCTGGTGTAAGTCAATTTGGGAGGCCACCACGTTACTCAGGACAGTGCGATCGCGCACAATCGCAACAGAGGTTTCATCACAGCTGGTTTCGAGGGCCAAGATGGTAGGCATAGGACAGGGTGAAGGGCGAAAGGTGAAGGGCGAAAGGCGCTAGCGAAGCCATGCCCCTTGGGCTATGGGGCGAAAGGCGTATAGCCCAAGGGGCAGACAAGAAAAGCGAAGCCATGCCCTCTTAGCCCTATCTATCGTATCGAGAATCCGATCGCGTCGAGAATCCGAGTTCTTCCCCCTGCCCCTTTCGCCCTACCTCCTTCGCCCCAATCTATGGAATCACTTCCCACCTCCAGCCAACCCTTTATCTTTCCATCAAAGTATTTCGGGATGTTACGGTCTGTTTGCAATTGCCTTTACGGGGTTTCCGCGCAGGGATATGATGCCTACTAAAGTCAGGTAGAGTCTTGCTTAACGCTGACTACGTTCTATGAATAAACCTTGTCTTTTGTAAATTAAAGGAAGTACTGTATGCGACGGTTGTTTGCTCTGGCTTTAGTCGTTTGCCTTTGGTTTGGTTTCGCAGCGCCTGCCTCTGCTGGGGTGGCCGGTGACAATGTAGCTGGGTTAACCCCCTGTGGCGAGTCTGCGGCATTCCAACAGCGCGCTGCTAATGCAAGTACTGATGCTGCCAAAGCACGTTTTGAATTTTATGCAAATTCCAGCTTGCTGTGTGGCGAAGATGGGCTTCCCCATCTGATTGTAGACGGCGATTTTGCCCACCTGGGTGAGTTCATCATTCCCAGCATTTTGTTTCTATACATTACGGGCTGGATTGGTTGGGCCGGTCGGTCTTACATCATCGGTGCCCGTAAGGCTGGTAAAGCTGAGGAAAAGGAGATCATTATCGACTTGCCTCTGGCGATCGCAAGTTCTCTAGGTGGAGCAGCGTGGCCTCTGGTTGCGTTCAAAGAAATGGCCTCCGGGGAAATGTTTGCTAATGACAACGAAATTACCGTGTCACCTCGGTAAGGTTCACTTTGAATACCTAAGTTTGCTCTGAGAGAGAAGTTTATGAACGATCTGATCAAATATCTATCGACTGCGCCAGTGGTCGCCGCCATTTGGATGACGATTACGGCAGGCATCCTGATTGAGTTCAATCGATTCTTTCCTGACCTGCTCCTACATCCGTAATTTAGACAGATATCTTTAACAAGAAACCCACTGGCTTTAAAGGCCAGTGGGTTTCTTGTTGTGTCCTTAAATATTCAGATTAGCGATCAGGCGGACTGAGGTTCGGTTTTGTCGTTGAGCGACCAGTAATACTCAACTGTAATCTCTTCTTTTTGCAACATGGCCTCTAGCTGCTTTTGTTGAGACAGGGCTTTGCGCAGCGTAATAATCAATTCGTGAACCTGCTCTTGCTGAGGTGATTGGTTATAGACCGCCGGTGAGGTTTGGCGCTCCAGGAGCTGTAGCAAAAGTTCGTAGTGAATGTGAGACGGCAGCGGAATAGATGGATTCATGTAAATTCTTTCGCCTGAAGTTAAAAGCAGCCATTGAAATTGGCTAGCGAGCCTAATCAGCGCACTGCCTTATTCTACTGGGGCATCCAGAGCTTTTCATGGAGAAACTCGACAAAATAGGGAGGCAATGGCCACCCCCGGCTCGGGCTGACGCATGAGCGATTCGCCCACGAGGATGGCCTGGGCTCCTGCCGCGGCGACTTGTTGAACATCAGACGCCTGGTAAATGCCTGACTCGCTGACCACCACAATGTCACGCGATCGCAACGTTTCAATATGGGGCGCAATCAGCTCTCCCGTGGTCGCCAGACTCACCGTAAAGTCTTCGAGGTTGCGATTATTGACCCCGATCAGCTGGACCTGATCAAGCCCCAAAACCCGCTCAAGCTCATCCGCCGTGTGGATCTCAACCAGCGCAGCCATGCCCAGCGCGTCAGCAATTTTGACAAAGTAACGCAAGTCCTCATCCGAGAGGATTGCCGCAATTAGCAAAATCGCATCGGCCCCCTTAGCCCGCGCCAAGTAAATCTGGTACGGGTACAAAATAAACTCTTTACACAGCAGCGGCAGCTTGACCCTCTGCCGAATTTGACTGAGGTAGTCAAAACTGCCCTGAAAAAACATCTCATCGGTGAGCACCGACAGGCAGGTCGCCCCGCCCGTCTCATAGCTCGCGGCAATCTTCACCGGGTCAAAGTCTTCACGAATCACCCCCTTGCTAGGGGATGCCTTTTTGACCTCTGCAATCACAGCGGGGCTGGTTTGCCCCTGCCGCAGCGCCCCGACAAAGTCCAGGGCAGGCGAGACCGACAGCACCTGACGTTGGAGATCCCGCAGCGGCGTAGCATAGCGTAAACGCTCCACCTCCACTTCTTTATGCCAGACAATCTTTTCGAGAATATTGCGCGGTTCCCCCTCGGGAAGGCGAATCTTATACTCCAGGTTGCCGACGGAGACAGCGCGGTTGGGTTGGAGACGGCGGATTTTCATGGGTAGCGGGTAGTGGGTGGTGGGTGGTGGGTGGTGGGAAAGGGGGAAGGGGGAAAGGCGAAAGGGGAAGGGTTGGGTATGAAGATTTTGGACTTCGTCATGAGGCTTCGACGGTGAGCCTAGCCGAACCACTTAGTCAAACGATTTTGGATAGGTGATGAGTAGTTCTAGTCAGGGGTAAATGATGATTCGTTTCATCCCCGCGTCCCCGCGACTCCCCATCTCCGTGTCTTCCTCCCCTGCTCCCCCTGCCTCTCTCTACTCTCTACCCTCTACCTATTCTCAAGCAGCCGCTCTTTTGAAAGCCTCGTCCAGCACCTCCGAGAGCGTAGGGTGGGTGTGAACCAAGAAAGACAAATCAGCCAAGGTCTGTCCCTGGGCAATGGCGTTCGCCGCCTCTTGGATAAGGTCAGCGGCGTGGAGGCCGATAATGTGGACCCCTAAGATTTCGCCCGTCTCTTTGCGGTAGATGACTTTAGCGAGACCATCTGTTTCACCCTCGGCCAGGGCTTTGGAGTTGGCCTTAAAGTAGCTGCGGACTGTGCCAATCGAGAACCCTTCTGCGTCGGCGAGTTCTTTAGCGGCGGGCTCGGTGAGGCCCACAAAGCTAACCTCTGGGTGGGTAAAGGCCGCCGCCGGGATGCTGCGATAGTCCATAGTGCGGGGGCGACCACAGATATTTTCGACCGCGGCCACACCCTGGGCTGAGGCAGCATGGGCCAGCATCATCTTGCCAGTGGCATCCCCAATCGCCCATAGGTGGGGCACGGGCTCGCCATCCCGCAGCACCGCCAGCTGCCCATCTACCGGAATAAACCCGCGCCGGTCGGTCTCAATCGCCAGAGACTCCAGACCCATGTTCTTAGTCGCCGGAATCCGCCCGGTGGCCACCAAGCAAGCATCTACCTCCAGCACTTCGACGGTTTCTTTGGTTTTGGGGTCTGCCAGCTCAATCGTCACTGGCGATCCCGGGGTAACTTTCTTTGCAATCACCCCTACGTGGGTGTCGATATCGCGGGGGGTGATCAGCACCCGCTGGGCGATTTTGGCAATGTCGGGGTCAAAGGTTGGCATCAACTGATCGAGGGCTTCAATCAGGCTGACCTCGCTGCCCAGGGCAGTGTAAACATCCGAAAACTCAAGCCCGATGTAGCCGCTACCGATAATCGCTAGCCAGTCAGGCAGCCAGTCTAATTTGACAGCTTCGTCACTGGTAAACACGGTCTTGCCGTCAACTTCGATACCCGGCGGGACAAAGGGCACCGAACCGGGCGACAGCATGATATCCCGCCCCGTGTAGATTTTTTCTTCGCCCGACGCGGTGATGACGCTGACCTTTTGGTTGCCCGCCAGCTTACCCCAGCCGCGAATGGTATCTACCTTGAGCCGAGTCAAACTGTTGGTCAGGTCGCTCTGAATTTTGTTGACTAGATTACCGGCGTGGCTGGCAATGGCCTCGCGCTCAAACTGGATGTCCCCGACCTGGATGCCCATAGACTTGAGATGCTGCTGATCGCTCAGCTCACGCACCCGACCGGAGGCAGCCAGCAGAGCTTTAGATGGAATGCACCCTCGATTGACACAGGTGCCCCCCATGTCAGCGGCTTCAATAATAGCTGTTTTGAGGCCGCACTTAACCGCGTGCAGCGCCGCACCGTGACCGCCGACACCGGCACCAATAATAATTAGGTCATAATCGAAGGATGGGCTCACAACGTTCTCCTGTAGTACCGCGTGTCTAAAGAGCGCCCAAAGGGCACCCTCCATTCTCAACCAGATTGGGGGAATTCGACAACTGATTGGTTATCGCAGATCGCATCGCCGATCTGGGTAAAGTACACATTAGAGCCCCATAAATCTCCTAATTTGCAACATGAATGTTCCAGATTGGGTAAATCCCCCAAAACAGGCAGGCTAGAAAGAGATGGCTAAGGACTGATGAGAGGAGCAGCAGGACGATGAACGAACAACAGCGCCAACTACGCCGCGCCGCAGCTGAGGAATTTATGCAATCCTTAGATCAGCTAGAGATGCTGCTGAGTGAGGATGCGATTGAAGAAGGGGCAACGCCCTCAAAGGATAATAAGTTGAACTCGGATAGCGACTCCAAAAAATCTAATTTTTCTGAGGGACCTCCTCGTCCAGGGCAACCGCCTCAGGCCCGATAACTGGCTCAGTAGCTGGCACAACAATCGGTCCGATAATCGGCCAGCTAATACTGCGTCAAGCTTAAAATTTCGGTTAGGCGAGTAGGTGAGTAGGTCTTCACGACTCACCAGCGCAGCGTACTCACTAGCGCAGCGCAATCACCTATCAAACCCAGATATTAAACATTGACGGACTACTAGTGGCTGCGCTGACGGCGGGCTTCGTAAAGTAACAGCGCTGCTGCGATCGCAACATTCAGCGACTCCACCCCCGCCGCCAGGGAGATTTTGACCCGGTGGGTCGCCATCCCTAGTAGCTCTGCTGAGAGCCCAGCCCCCTCATTGCCGAGCAAAAAGACCGTCGGCAAGCGCAGATCGAGATCCCAATAGTCGAGGTCAGCCGCAGGGGTCGTCGCCACAATCTGGATGGACTTTTGCTGCCAATGGACCACCGCAGGCGGCAACGCCTCGAGCACCGCCAGTGGCATACGAAACCATTGCCCCGCCGAAGCCCGCAGCGTTTTGGGGTGGTCAATATCAGCACTGTCGCGGCTGACCCAAAGCCCGTCACTGCCTGCCGCCGCCGCCGTCCGCATAATCGTGCCCACATTTCCCGGATCTTGCAGGCGCTCTAGCACCACGCCCAGAGAAGGCTCAGCGGTGGGAATCGCGATGGACTCACGGCGGGGTGCCATCGCCACCACGCCATCGGGGTTAATCGTTGTACTCATACCCTTGAGCACCGCTGGCGACACCAGTCGCATCTCCCTTGTCTGCTGATTAAGCTGCCCCAAAAGGTTGCCATACCTTACCTGCCAGTCCGACGTGTAGCAGAGACACGTCAGCGGATAGCCCACCGCAGCCGCCTCCTGGATTAAGTGGGTCCCCTCCAACAAAAACTGCCCCTGCTGATGCCGCTCCTTAGTTTGGTGGAGCTTACGAATTTGCTTAACAAGTGGATTTTTTAAGCTCGTGATTGGCGGGTCCATCCCTGGTCTTGCCCTCTAGTCAGCTTTGCGCTCTAGTAAGTCTTGCCCTCTGGTAAGTCTTGCCCTTCATGGATGTCCAAACATAAAGACAATAATCAGTTTGATGTCCGTAGCATCTAAACTGAGACTCTAACTGATACATTCAAATTTCTTAGCACTTTTATCCCTTTAGATAAATAAGTCTAAATCGCTACTGTAGCAATCGACCTATACCTGGACTCAGCCGACTTAAACAACCGGCCTCAACTTAATTCCAAGAAAGCACCATAAAAATGATGCGGAACCCGGGACTTGAACCCGGAAGTCCTTGCGAACACTAGAACCTGAATCTAGCGCGTCTACCAATTCCGCCAGTTCCGCTTGAAGCCCTTATTTGGGCTGCGATTGCTAATCATCCGTCAGGACCGGTGCCTTAGTCAACTCCTTTCGGCAAAAAATTGATCGTCCACTGGATCCCCAACTCAGCCAAGCCGCTCAAAAAGGTTTGTGAAGTTGTTAGGAAACCCAAAGTTTCGGGTAGAATCAACACCTAAATTGCGCTTTTTCCACACACCTTTGACACAGCGCTCTTTGCGCCTATCGTTTCGTTGAACCCGGAGGACACTCCTATCATTTCCCTAGACAGTGCTCAAACCCCGTCACCTACGCCTGAAGCGCAACCATCCGTTATCGAGATCTACGGCAATGCTTCATTGAATGGGCATTTACCCGTCAGCGGGGCCAAAAACTCGGCTTTAGTGGTCATGGCAGGGGCATTGCTATGCTCCCAAGACTGCCGCATCCGCAATATCCCTTCACTTGTAGATGTGTATCGCATGGGTCAGGTGCTGTCTGCCCTGGGGGTTAAACTCCAGCACAAAGGCAATACGGTCGAAGTAGACGCCAGTCAACTTAGCCATTCGCGTGCCCCCTATGAGATTGTCAGCAAACTCAGGGCTAGCTTTTTCGTGATTGGCCCGTTGTTGGCCCGTCTGGGGGTGGCCAGGGTGCCGTTACCCGGTGGTTGCGCCATCGGTGATCGTCCCGTCGAGCTTCATATCCGAGGGCTCCAGGCGCTAGGGGCCGAAGTCCATATGGATCACGGCATTGTCCATGCCTACGTGCCCGGTAGTCGCGGCAAACTTAAGGGCGGCAAAATTTATCTGGACTACCCCAGCGTGGGGGCCACCGAAACCCTGATGATGGCAGCCACCCTGGCAGAGGGTGAGAGTGTGATCGAAAACGCGGCCCAAGAACCCGAAGTGGTTGACCTGGCAAATTTTTGCCGAGCCATGGGGGCCAAGATTCGCGGGGCAGGTACCAACACGATTACAATCGCCGGGGTACCCAGTCTGCATTCCACTGACTACGGCATCATCCCCGACCGCATCGAGGCAGGCACCTTCATGATGGCAGGGGCGATTACCCGCTCTGAAATCAGCCTTTCACCGATTATTCCAGAACATCTCACCCCGTTAATCTCTAAGCTCAGAGAAAGTGGGTGCAATCTGGTCATGGAGGGCCACAATACAATGCGGGTCATCCCAGGGCAGCGGATTTTGCCCACAGATATTCAAACACGCCCCCATCCTGGCTTTCCCACTGACATGCAGGCCCAGTTTATGGCCCTGATGACCCTGGCTGAGGGCAACAGCATGATCACCGAAACCGTTTTCGAAAACCGGTTGCAGCACGTGGCCGAGTTTACCCGCATGGGGGCTGATATTCGGGTCAAAGGTGATTGTGCCATCATTCGCGGGGTATCACGACTGTCTGGTGCGCCGGTCATGGGCACCGATCTGCGAGCGGCAGCAGCGCTTTTGGTGGCAGGACTCGCCGCCGACGGCAAAACCACATTGCACGGCTTGCACCACCTCGACCGTGGCTATGACAACATCGAGGCCAAGCTCAGCGCCATCGGTGCAAACCTAAAGCGAATCCCAGCGAAGGACGCTGATCGGGTTCAGGCTGCGGCTAAGTCAACGGTGGTTTCGGCTTAGAGAAGGTTAGAGGGTGGAGAGTAGAGAGAATAGTGCGAAAGCTTGATCCATTACCCTCTACTCCTCTCAACATAGGCTGGTGGTGATTCTCGCTATACTGGCTTTATCAATACCAGCCGCTGGGCGGCGAGCCATTTGCCCCTATGATTTCTTCTTCTAAAGCAGCTTTAGTTGGCTTACGCGCTAACCAGTTTCGCCACCCCTTAGATTTACAAGCAACCCAGTCACTACAGCAGCTACCTGGGTTAGATGTGGCGATTCGCAGTTTGTTGGGGCCAGTGGCTGAGCAGTTTTTTCAACTTGAGAATATGGCCGCCAGTGTGCTGGTGGGTCCAAACCAGCTACCTGACTTTCACGGGCTCCTGTTAGAAGCCTGTCAGGTTTTAGATTTAGAGCCGCCTCAGCTCTATGTCAAGCAACATCCGGTGCCCAATGCCTACACATTTGCAATGCGGGGCAAGCAGCCGTTTATTGTGTTGCACACGTCTTTGATAGATTTGCTCAGCCCAGCCGAGGTACAGGCGGTGATTGGCCATGAGCTGGGGCATCTCAAGTGTGACCACAGCGTCTATTTGACCTTGGCGAATATGATCACCCTGGCCGCTGGTCAGCTGCCGCTGGGGGGAGTTTTGGTCCAAGATTTACAGTCTCGAATTTTAGAGTGGGTCCGCTGCGCTGAGTTTACCTGCGATCGCGCTGCCCTACTGACCACTCAAAACCCTAGCGTGGTAGCCTCGGTGCTGATGAAGCTAGCCGGGGGCTCTCCAACCCTATCCTCACAGCTCAATCTGGACGCCTTTATCGAGCAGGCACGCACCTATGACGCCCTGAGCGAAACCCAGCTGGGGGAGATGATGAAGCAAATGCGCACCAGCGAACTAACTCACCCTGTTCCAGTTTTGCGGGCCAAAGAAATTGACCGCTGGGCCAGCACCCAGGATTACCAAAACCTGTTGAAAAGTGCCCCGATTCAGTATAATGGTCGAACCATGGGCGGATGGCGGAATTGGTAGACGCACCACACTCAAAATGTGGCGACTTCGGTTGTGCGAGTTCGAGTCTCGCTCCGCCCATTTCTATTAGCATTTACCGTACTGACAGGTTATAGAGCCGTTGTTATACTTGGGCTTGTAGTTCTTTCTAGGAATCGAAAAATGGCTCAGCGATTGAAGCGCTGGGAGTCGCCCCGGCGAAAGGGCCGTAACCATAAGGGGCGAGGCGGCTCAGCCAGACACCGGCAAATCGTCAAGCAACAGCAGCTTTGGCGCAAACGATTAAAGTCAGACGGTCAATCCGGCAAATCGACCGAAACAGGAGAGGCTACATCGCCTCTCCTGTTTTTTTTAGCGCCATCACCCAATACAGTCACCATTAATGCCGACAAAAATCCGTCAAAACACCCGCCTTCACAGCGGGAGTTTAGCCATTGAGCTGGGCAGTCTAAACCTATAGAAATCCATGATGCAAAAGGCACCGAGGGTCAGGTTGGCTAACACGTTTCAACTAGGCAGTCCCCAGACTAAAGCCACGGTTTATCACATCCATCTGCGCACCCATCAGGAGGCTCCCCTCTTTGGGCAAATAGACGGAGAGACGACTCAGCTAAATGGGGTTGGGCATATTGCCGCTAATGAATGGCAACAAGCGGCTAACCATTACAAGAGCATTCGTGTCGATAGCTGGGTGGTTTTACCCGATAGCATCCGTGCGCTGATTGTATTGAGCGACCCGACCCTGGTTAAACCCAAACAGACTTATGGTAAGGCGCGATCGCAAGTCAAACCCCGCGCCCTCACCTCCTTTGTGGCTGGGTTTAAGGCCGCCGCCGCCAAACGCATTAACCTGGTGCGCTGCCAGCCCGGAGCCCCTGTTTGGCAAAAGGGCTACCACGAACAGCGAATCGAAGATGAAATCACCCTGATTCGCATTCGTCAACGGCTGACCCGCAATGCGGCAGAACAGTACTTAGGGGGATTAAGTGGGGATTAAGCCCGCCGGGGGGGTAATCTCAACCCGCTTTTGCGCAAGATCAACAATCGGCACGATCGCTTCGACAAACGGCACCAGGACGGTTTTTATCTTTTCGGTCGGCTGGCTCAGGGCGACTTCTAGCAAGTCATTCCCAGCGGCATAAACATCTACGACGGTGCCCACCGTTTCGCCACTGGTCTGTAGAACGACCGTCAGCCCTACTAAATCACCCACATAAAACTCACCCTCATCTAAGGGCAATCGATCGGCCCTAGGGACCAACAGCCGACTATTGCGCAGGGCCTCGGCCTGATCGCGATAGTCAATCTCCGCAAATTTGATAATGTAGAGTCCTTTGCCGTCTAAATAGCGCCCCTGTTTGAGTTGAACACATTTAGGCTCAGTCGCGCCTGGGCTGAGCAGCCAACGCTCCCCTGGCTCTAAAAACCGCTCTGGAAAATCACTGTCTGGGTAGACTCTGACCTCACCCTTGAGGCCATGGGCCCCGACAATGCGACCGATTTCGATTAGGTCTTCTGGTGATAGGTGATGGGACATGGGTCATTGTACAAAGGACGAAAGAAAGTTGGGCCATGGGCCATCACTTGACAATCAGGCCGCCTCTACTTTCGCATAGACCTGATCCGTCAGCGTAGCCAAATGCTTGAGTGCCGTCACAACTTGCCCTTCGGTCGCAGTCAGGCTAATCCGAAAACACTGCTGCATATGGGGCCAATCAATATCCTTAAGCCCTGGGAAAAAGGGACTGCCCGGCACCACAATCACCCCATATTGCTTGAGGGTCTGGTAAAACTCCCAATCGCTCATGGGCAGATCTTTGAGCCAGAGCCAGGCAAAAATGGAGCCCTCGGCGCGATGCAAGTACCAGGGCACATCGGGCATGGCCTGGTCGAGGGTTGCCTCGAGTACGGCAAATTTTGATTGATAGTGGGGGCGGATCACCTGCTCTGAAATCTCCACCAGGGCCCCGGAGCGGATCGCCTTGGCGGCAATCGCCTGACCATAGCGTGATGAATGAATGCACAGATTGGTCTGGAAGGCTTCTAACACTTGAATAATCGACGCAGGGGCAATAGCAATCCCCAGACGCTCGCCAGGGAGACCAGCTTTAGACAGACTGATGCAGTGGACGATATTGTCCGCAAAAATCGGCGTCATCTCGGTAAAATTGAGTGCCGGGAACGGCGGCGCATAGGCAGAGTCAATAAACACTGGCACCTCGTGGGGAGTCGCTAACTCAGCAATCCGCCGCACTTCAGTATCGCTAAGGACATTGCCAGTGGGGTTGCAGGGGCGTGAAAAGAGGACGAATCCGGTGTCGGGCGTAATCGCTAACTGGCTAAAATCGGGTCGATATTTAAAGCGGTGCTGAGCGTCATCAACATCCAGGGTGGGCTGGTAAGCTCGCAGCGCTTCAGGAAATAGACTGACGCCGCCGTAGCCGGTGTAGTCAGGGCTCAGGGGCAACACAATTTCTTTGAGCTGACCCTGGGCTGTGTATCCCCCCAGAGCATTGGCCGCCAAGAAATAAAGAAATTGGCTACCGGGGGTGATCAGGATATTGCGATTAGACAGGCTTAAGCCATAACGCTGGTTAAAATCGTCTCGGACTGCCTCGATCAGCGGCTCATAGCCCTGGCTAGCCCCATAGCGGCAGACGACCTTGCCATACTCGGGGCTCGATAGCAAATCGGCTGTACAGTCGCGCCAAAGCTGCTCCACCGCCGGGAAGATCACCGGATTGCCCGCGCTCAGATTAATAAAACCCTGACCTTTGCCAGCTCGAAGGGTTTCAATGATATCTTTCATGATTGCCCTCACTCCGGTCAGGTGAGACATTTGATCACCAAATTGGGTTAGGGCTGGCATCATGGCTAAGGGTAATTTTAGGTTGGATTAACTATAGCTCAGCGTTTCTTACTATCGATTGAATGAAATTGCAAACTTGGTGAGTATCCGCTGTTTAATAGATATCTACCCATTACCCATTACCCACCACCCACTACCCCCTGATGAAATCTAGTCGTCAACTCCGTGCCAAGCTGCCCGCCCCGGTACGTTCCCTTGCAGATTTTGCTTACAACTACTGGTGGAGTTGGACACCAGACCGCGTTTCGCTGTTTAGCACCATTGATCCAGGGCTGTGGCAAGCCTGTCAGCACAATCCCGTCAAGCTATTAGAATCAGCCACCCAAGAGCGTCTGTGGCAACTAGCCGAGGACCCCACCTATCTAAAGCGGCTGCAACGCTTGTCAGAGCAGTTTCAAACCTACCGACAGCGTGACCACGACTGGATTAAAACATCAGCGCCCCACATTACCGCCGATCACCCTGTTGCTTATTTTTGCATTGAGTTTGGCATCCATGAGTCACTAGCCTCTTACTGCGGTGGCCTTGGGGTGCTAGCCGGAGACCACCTCAAGTCAGCCTCCGATCTCGGGGTTCCCATGGTAGGGATTGGGTTACTGTATCGACAGGGCTATTTTAAGCAGGGGTTTAACCGCAGTGGCTGGCAAGAAGCTAACTACGCCGATCATGATTTTGAGACGCTACCGATTGAGCAGGTCTGCAACGAGTATGGGCAACCCCTCACTATCAAGGTCTCGATTCACCAGCGGACGGTCAAAGCTCACATCTGGCAGGTGCGGATTGGCCGCAGCAATCTTTATTTGTTGGATACGGATCGGGTTGACAATACAGTGGCTGATCGACAAATTACCCAGCGTTTGTATGGCGGTGACCCGGCCACTCAAATTGCCCAGGAAATTGTGCTGGGCATTGGCGGTGTAAGGGTACTCCAGGCTCTGGGCATTGAGCCATCGGTCTATCATCTCAATGAGGTCCATGCCGGGTTTGCCCTGTTAGAGCTGACCCTGCAAGAGATTGAGCAAACCGAACATCCCTTAGAAGCGGTGGCAGCGACTGTCCGCGATCGCGCTATCTTTACCACCCATACCCCGGTCCCAGTGGGGCATGTTTTTTCAACGGAAATGATCGAGGCCCATTTTGCCGACTATTGGCCCCAGCTGGGGATCTCCAAAGAAGATTTTTTGGCCCTGGGGGCAAAGGGAGAAGGCCACACCAGCTTTAGCATGACAGCCCTGGCCCTGCGGATGACGCGACGGGCCAATGGCGTTAGCCATCGCCATGGTGAGGTGTCTCGTCAAATCTGGCAAGAGCTTTACCCTGATAAAACGGTAACTAACGTGCCGATCACCTACATTACTAATGGCATCCATTCGCCCAGTTGGGTGGCCCCGCTCATGGCCGATCTCTATAACGACTATTTAGGCGCAGACTGGGTTACTCAGCTAAGTGAGCCAGAGACCTGGAGCAAAATTGAGACGATTCCAGATGAGGTGCTGTGGCGGCGGCATCAGATTCTCAAGGCGAGACTGATTGCCTATGCCCGCGATCGTGAGCGTCAAGCCCGCATTGCCCGAAAAGAAGCCTCGGATGATATCAACGCGGTCAATCATCTGTTGGATCCTAAGGTGCTGACTCTGGGGTTTGCCCGACGGTTTAGTGCCTATAAACGCAACACCTTGCTTTTCAAAGATCTCGACCGAGCCAGCCGGATTTTCTCAAACCCTAAGCGTCCGATACAGATTATCTTTGCGGGCAAAGCCCACCCGGCTGATAAAGAAGGCAAGCGGATTATTCAACGGCTGATGGAGTGGAGTCGTCACCCCAACCTGCGCGATCGCATCGCCTTTATTGAAGATTACGATATGTACACGGCTAAGCTATTGGTGCAGGGCGTAGACCTGTGGCTCAATACCCCCCGTCGCCCCCTCGAAGCTTCGGGCACCAGCGGTCAAAAGGTTGCCCTCAATGGCGGCATTAACTTTAGCGTTCTGGACGGTTGGTGGTGTGAGGCGTTTCAAAACGACCTCAACGGCTGGGCCATTGGCAAAGACAGTGACACCCGCGACCAAGAGGTGCAAAATATCATCGACGCCGAATCAATCTATGCCCAGCTTGAGCGGGAGATTGTGCGGCTTTACTATGATTGCGATCGCGCTGGCATCCCTCGAAAATGGGTAAAGCGTATGAAAGCCTCGATTCGGACCATCGCCCCCTATTTCAACACCGATCGCATGGTCACTGAATATGTGACTAAACTATATGCTCGATAACGCCACAAAACCGCATAGGTGCGTTCAACCATATCCCCAATATCTACCAGACATTGGCTACATAGAACGCACCCTACGACTCCCCCATCTCCCCCTGCTTCCCCATCTCCTCTGCTCGTCTCAACCTGTACCCTCTCAACCTCGCAGCACCGTAATGCCCCCCTGGCAACTAGACTTCTATCGCCGCCCCCTCCAAGACACCGCTGGTAACCCGCTTTGGGAACTGCTGCTGTGTGATGCTGAGATGGTTTTTAGCTATGGCGAAACCTGCCCCCAGCCGGAGGCCAATTCTCAATGGCTGCAAAACCAGCTCAGCCAGGCCATTGAGCGAGCCGGGTATCCCCCCAGCGAAATTCAAGTCTTTCGCCCCCAAACCTTACCCCTGGCCGAGGTGGTGGGTAAAGCCCTGAAGCTTTCGGTGGTGGCAAAGCGCGATCTGCCAACCTTAAAACAGTGGCTCGCTCAGCGGGCTGCTTGGTACCCCAACCTTACCACCTACACGGGGGAGCCCTACGACCCGCTTAATATTGAGCGATTACCTCCGATGCCCTTACCCGAAAACCTCTGGGGTGATCAGTGGCAGTTTGCGGGCATCTCCAATGCCGACCTGCTGAGGTTTCAATTTGAGCCCGTGCCTTATTTATCTATCCCGCCTGATTTGAGGCCATTGGAATTGGGATTGCCGATTACAACGCTCATCCCTGGGATGATTATCGACGGAGGGCGACAATCGATGGCCCTGGCCCAGTGGCTACAGTCAGTACAACCGGTCTTTGTCAAATATATGGCAGGCGCACCAGATGGGTTGATTTTAGAAGCCGGACTCAACGATCGCTGGGTGCTGGCCACCTTTGACGATAGCGATGTGCAGGGGGCCGCCAACACCTTTGAGCAGCGCAAACAAGCCGCTAAGGGACTGCATTTTTTGCTGGTGCGCCCCGATGATTCGGGCATGACCTATACCGGTCTGTGGTTATTACAAGCGATATAAACCCTGGCCACATCCAGCCCCGCAGGTAGACCCCATATAAAAACTCAAGACCTTAAACTGGATGTGGCTTACCCCACCCCCAACACCCCCAGCAAAATAATCACCAGGTTGGCACCGCTAAACCCCCAGTGGGCCACAATCGCCAGGGTGGTGTTCTTAAACTTAGACGCCACATAGGATATGGCCAATGTTGACGGCAGCAAAGCGATCAGATTCCACCAAAAAAATAAGTGAAATAAATCCCACAGCAGGCCATGGATGACCCATGCCCACCTGCCGTGGGTTAACTCTTGCCGGGGCAAAATGTACCCGCGCCACCACAACTCTTCTCCAAAAACGTTGAAGCAAAGTACTCCAAAATAGGTGAACAATACCCACCAACTGCCCCGCAGCGGCACCCCCATTAGCGCTTCTAAGGGCGTATCAGTTTGCACCGCCCGAGGGTCTAGCAAGGCGGGGAGAAAATCGGGCGGTGCGAACAAAGGTATAGAGGCAATCCACTGTGCTGTGACTCTTAAAAGCAAAAAGCTCGCCATAGAAAAAATAATCAAACCGACCGCCCAAAACCATTGCTGACCTCTAATGGGCTTTAGTCGAAATCGAGTCTTAAAACTCTGCCAACTGTGTGCTCTACCCTCCAGGTAGTAGGCGAAAAAAGCAGCCATCAGGAGAAGGATAAAAGGGCCTCCAAAGCAAATGACTAGAAAGGCCCAAAACATGGGGACACCCGATTGGGTCAACAGGGGAACTCCAATATGTATAGATGTCCAAAAAATTAGAGAAGGCAGTCCAAAGCATAGTAAAGACAACCAAAACGGCATGGGATTGGGGCGATTCACATTTACCTCCGGCAAATCAAGCCTAATTTTTGGCAGTCAACACCCCTACATTTAATTATGACCATAAATTGCTTCAAGTATGTTCATAATCCATATTTAATTATGGTTTTAAAGTATCTATTCGAGTTTAATAACCTATAGGCTTATAGGTCAGCATTGAGGTATATATGCAGTCATTTAATAAACCCCAGAAAGGCAAGGCTAAACTCTACAGCTGCTCCTAAAATTCTTTTTAGAGTTCAAAAACTGCCGTGAGCGGAGCCTGATCGGAGCCAGGCTACCCCCGACTCACACTAGGACGGTCTTCGATTGAGAGCAGCGTATCAGCTAAGTCAACGTGACTGTCTACCTTATTGGCGGGCTTGAGCGCTCACGCCGAAGCCCACCACCCTTCACTCAAAACGATGTGTTGATAGAAAATATCCTTAACACCAAAAAATACCGGATGGGTTGAACGCACCCTACTTACCTGAAGCATCCTATCTTGTAGTGAATGACAAAATATTCCTGTAAGCCTATTAACTGCGCATGAATGCCCAAGATGTCCTCGCCCGCTATGCAAAGGGAGAACGTAACTTTCGCGGCGCAAACCTGCGTGGAGCTAATTTTAAAGGACAAGATCTGTCAGGCGCAGACTTTAGCGGCGCAGATATTCGCGGAGCGAATTTTACAAATGCAATTTTGCAGTCAGCTTGCTTCAGGGGGGCAACCGCTGGCCTGACAAGACGCTCAACGCTAATACAGCTTATCTTTATCGCAGTGTTTTCTACAGTTGCCGGATTGCTAGAAAGCTTTGCAGGTGCCGTTTTAGGATTCTATTTATTGGATAGCTCAAACTCTGTTGAATTGATAGCAGGGGTCGTGGGTCTTGTTGTAATTGTTTTTGTTTTGTTTGCGATTGCACGGCAGGGATTTACAGTTAAAGCCCTTGGTTCAATTGTGGTTGTCGTTACAGTTGCCTTTATGGTCGCGGCTGTCATTGCAGGCGCAATTGCGGGCCAAAACGCAGCTACAGTTGCAGCCGCCATCGCACTCGCAGTTGCAGGGGCAGCCGCAGGCGCAATCACAGGGGCGATGACAGGCGCAGGCGCAATTGCAGGTGCAGCTGCGATCTCCGTCACAGGGGCAGGTGCAGTCGCAGGGGCAGGGACAGGTGCGATCGCAGGCGCAATGATAAATACATTTGCAGGCACAGCGCTAAGTCTCTATGTGGCTCAGCGATCCCAAAAGGGAGATGAAAAGTTTGCCATTGTTCGTACCATCGGTATCAATTTCAAAGCTTCACTTGGCACTTCTTTCAGTGGCGCAAATCTTGCTAAGGCGAATTTTTCTCAATCATGTCTCAGAGAGACTAACTTCGCTAATTCACGTCAGCGTTCCACTACACTCACTTGTACTTGTTGGCGAGAGTCTACCAAGCTTGATCACGCTCGCCTTGGTACTTCTATTCTACGAAATTCCAAAGTTCGCGATTTGCTGATTACACTCAACGGTCGGAACAAAGACTTCGCTGGCCTAAATTTGCGAGGGGCTAATCTCTACGGAGCCGATCTTAAAGGAGCAAATCTCAAACGCGCCATTATCAGCGAAGCTGATCTCAGCCGTGCTGTCCTCGAAGACATTAATCTCACTGAAATTCAAGCGGTTGGGACCGACTTCACCCATGCGTATCTCACCGGAGCCACCCTCGAAGCCTGGAACATTGACAGCACAACCGTTCTTAAAGACATCGACTGTCGCTATATCTTCCTGCGAGAACAGCCCAACGCGCTAGGCGACCGAGAACGTCGCCCCCACGATCCCAACAAAACCTTCCAACCCGGCGACTTCGAGAAATTCTTCAAAGAGGTGCTCGACGAGGTGCAAATCCTGATCCGCAATGGCGTCAACCCCGACGCCTTTCGC
>JBCDDJ010000048.1:0-22389 GCA_039180385.1 Cyanobacteria bacterium P01_G01_bin.38
ACCCACTACCCACTACCTCCCCCAAACCCCAGATCTTCCCCTGTCCCGGCATGGACTCGGGCTAATTTCTCATACTTCTGGGCGTGCTCGATTAGCTCTGCTTGCTCGGTATCTGACAAGGGGCGAAAGATCTTACCGGGCACGCCGACGACCAGGGAGCCGGGGGGGACGTCTTTATTGACGACGGCTCCTGCGCCGACCATGCTGCCGGTGCCGACGCGGACGCCGTTGAGGATGATAGCGCCGATGCCGATCAGGCAACCGCGTTCGATGTGGGCGCTGTGGATGACGGCTTTGTGGCCGATGGTGACGTGGTCTTCGAGAATAGTCGGTAGACCAGGGTCACCGTGGAGGACGGCCCCGTCTTGGACATTGCTGTGGGCTCCGATTTGGATAGTCTCGACGTCGCCGCGAACGATGGCTCCGTACCAGATACTGGCCCCAGCTTGAATGTGTACTTGACCTATGATGGTGGCGTTAGGGGCGACAAAGGCGGCTTGGGCGATATCAGGGGCGGGCCAAAATTGCCCCGGCGAAATCAGTAAAGGGACATCATGTTCCACAAAATTTACCCGGTGTTTTTGTCACAATAGAGAATGTGGGGAGTGGGCGCACTTGATAACCCCCGGCTAAATTTTAGGCGAGTCCGGGCCTCTCAGTGCCCCCCGTGCAAAAAGTGGAGAGTATAATAAGGCGACCGAAGCATATTGTTGAAACTGCGATTGCTGATTTAGGGGATGGTCCGGTCGATAGTCATCGCTATTTAACGGACTCTCACAGCTAAAGTCATCCCGATGATCAGCAATGCCTTGAAAGCTGCGTCGAAGCATATTGTTGCGGTCATACCCGATGCTCAAGCCTTGCAGTCATGCCCCATGGGCGAGCCTTATGGTCATGCTTCGATCTATTCATGGTTCAATCTATATAGCCAGATTTAATGATTGATTTTGCCTCGCACTATCCGATTTATGGCCCTGAGATAAGCTGCCCCCACTGTCGCCAGGTGATTCCAGCGTTAACTTTGACGGATAGCTATCTGTGTCCTCGCCATGGGGCCTTTGAGGCAAATCCTGATACTCAGGAGCTGGTTCATGTCCAGTCAGGGCGTCACTGGCGACGATGGAAGGATGAATGGTATCGCCAGCACACCCACCCAGACGGCATCCGGTTTGAGATCCATGAAGCCCTCGATCGGCTATACACCCAGGGGTATCGAGCCACCCGTGTGATTATTGCTGAGCGCTATAAAGACTTGGTGCATGCTTATCTGGAGCACAGTACTCCGTGGCGAGGGCAGGTCGATATGGCGACGCCTCGGCTCTATGGTTTGCCGGTTGAGTTTAGTCCTTCCCCTGAGGTAGAGCCTCAATGGGAAGTGATTAATTTTGACCTTGAGAAAGAACCTGGGGTGCCTACCCACTATCGCTATCTCAAGTTTTTTGAATAGGGTGATCTATGCACCATGCCTCTATTCGGACGGCGGATATTCACCGTGCGATCGCATTTTACGAGCAACTGGGGTTCACCATCGTTGAGCGCTTCACCGCGGGGATTACGTTGGCCTGCTGGATGGAAGGGGATGGGTCAGTTAAGGGTCGGATTGAGTTAATACAGGTACCGGAGCCCCACCCAGCCCCCGACGCGTTTAGCGATGAAAATTACACAGGTTACTACCATCTCTCATTTGACCTGACCCAGGCGGTGTCCAGTCTGCCGGATTGGCTCACCCAACTCCAGCAAACGTTTGAGCAGGCAGCCCAGGCAGAGCCGAGCCAGATTCAACCGTTAAAGGTTTTGCTCGCACCCCAGCAGCAAATGATTGGGAATAGTATTTATGAGGTCACTTTTATCGCCGATGCCGATGGCCTCCCGCTAGAGTTTATCCGACGGTTGAGTGAATGACTGCCGAGCCTCCCAGTGCCTTTGCGAATAATTGGGCCTATCTAAAGACTGAGCTAAATTGGCTCGAGCGTTTGCTGATGCTGACGTTGGCGCGACAGCGACAAAATAGTAAGGGCATCAATCGAGTTGCTCGTAACCCCGGTGACCAGGCCAGCAGCCACTGGTGGCAGGGGCTGATTACGGTCAATAGCTGTGCCTATGATGAGGGGCCACCGCCTAAAAGAAAAGCCCCCCAAGGCAAAGCCCAAAGCTATCAGCAGCAGTTAGATGCCCGCGTTCAGGCCAGCGAAGCCCGTGGCATCTGGCTGGCGGTGCCGGGTCTTAAAAAACGACTCAAGCTCAGTCTGTTTGAAAAAAATTTAGTTTTATTGACCCTCGCTCCAGAAGTTCATCTCCGGTACGGGCGGCTTTATCACTATTTGCAGACTGGGGAAGACAGTCCGGCGGGGGCACTGCCGACGGTTGATTTGGCGTTGCGCTTGTTGTGTCGCAACGATCTCGACCGGCAGCGGGCACGGACATTCTTAGCCAAAAACAGCGCCCTGGTGGGGCGGCAGATTATCCGCTGTGTCAGCCCAGAGCCCAGGACGCTGCTAGCTACCCATTTACAGCTCGATGCAGACTGGGCAAATTACTTGCTGGCCGAGCAACCCAATCCATCGCGGCTGACTCAATTGCTGACGCGATCAATTTCGCCGCAGGGGCTTGAGCTGACGTCGGCCCCTGACCCGTCGGACAAGGTGCCCTGGGATGCGCTGATCGTGCCGCCTGTTGTGAAATCGCAGCTGCAAATTGTGACCCAGCAGGTACGCCCTGATCGATCCGGCCAGACGGTGCTACTGCTGGGGGAAAATGGCACGGGGAAAACCACGGCGGCTCGCGCGATCGCAACTGCCCTCGATCACCCCTTACATATCATCGATCTCAGTGCAGCCTCCCCCGAAACTTGGCTGACCCAGTTAGACGCTTTGCGACAGCGGTCATTAGTGCTGGTGAAATCAGCTCAAAAATGGTTTGGTCGACAGACCGTCATGGAGTCTGCCCGGCTGACCCAGTGGCTCAATCAGCCAGGGGGACTCGTTTTGTTAGCGGTTCGCTATCGTCATAGCGTGCGGGCCAGCTGGCGACAGCGGATAGATGCCATTGTGGAACTGCCCGTGCCGGATGCGGAGCTGCGATCGCAGCTCTGGCAGCAAAGTCTGCCCCATGGCATACGCTGGTCGGCTTACATTGATTTGGACGCCATTGCTAAGCAACTCAAGCTCACAGGGGGCCAAATTCACCAAATTACTCAGACGGCTTTGGCCCTGGCGAACGGCGGCAGCACGGTCAAACTCGATCACCTACAGCAGGCGCTGACCCAGCAAGGTTATATCATTCAGCTCAAGGCTAAGCGGCGGTCGTCGAAAAAGGCGAAGGATTAGGCGACTGGAGTGATGGCAGCTTGCCCTGAGGTTGGTGAAGGGTAGGGCTGTGGGGAGGTGGTGGGGTGGTGGGGCGTAGCTGCATTCGCTGCCTCAGCTGCATTCGCTGTGTCTATCAAAGTCCAGACATTTTGCAAGAGTGTATCAGTGCCTTGGCCAGTGACTGCGGAGATTAAAAAGACTTGCTTGCTGTGGCTATGCGTTTTTAAGTCTGCGGCCAAGGCAGCGGCTTCTTCTGGGAGAAGGGCATCGACTTTATTTAGGGCCAGGAGCTGGGGGCGCTCGGCTAGACCCCGGTCGTAGGCGACTAGCTCAGTTTGAATGGTTTGATAGTCTTTGACAGGGTTTTCGGCGGTGGCATCGACTAGATGCAGCAGCAGGCGGGTGCGTTCGATGTGGCGGAGAAAGTCATGGCCTAACCCCAACCCCTCGTGAGCGCCTTCAATTAGCCCTGGAATATCGGCAAAGACGGTGCCATCGCCGGTGGGTTTGCGGACGACGCCTAGATTAGGGATCAAGGTTGTAAAGGGATAGTCGGCGATTTTAGGGCGCGCCGCCGATAGGGTCGCAATCAGGGTAGATTTACCGGCGTTGGGCAGGCCGATAATGCCGACCTCTGCAAGCAGTTTTAACTCCAGGCGAATGCGGCGACTCTCGCCGGGGAGGCCCGGTAGACAGCTCTCTGGGGCGCGGTTGCGATTGCTGAGAAAGTGCTTATTGCCCAGGCCGCCTTTGCCCCC
Source organism: Cyanobacteria bacterium P01_G01_bin.38 (assembly GCA_039180385.1). Classification (GTDB taxonomy): domain Bacteria; phylum Cyanobacteriota; class Cyanobacteriia; order Phormidesmidales; family Phormidesmidaceae; genus SIO4C1. Next base: position 4,067 of record JBCDDJ010000048.1, read on the forward strand.
CTGGGCGACGGTGAGACGCTGGCCGATCTCGACGAGATCGCCGAGCTGCTCGCCGCTATCGGCGTCGTAGACCAGAGTGCCGCAGGGGACGCCGATCAGGCGGTCGGGGCCACATGCGCCGGTTTTATTTTTGGGACCACCCCGACCGCCATTTTGGCCGCGAAAGATGTGGGCATAGCGAAAATCAAGCAGGGTTTGCAGGTTGGCTTCGGCGACTAACACGACAGAACCGCCGTGGCCCCCGTTACCGCCGGAGGGGCCACCCGCAGGGACATACTTTTCGCGACGAAAGGCCACCAGGCCATCGCCCCCGTCACCTCCGGCGACTTCAATTTCTGCGTGATCGATAAACTGCATGGGATTTATTATTTATTCCGGCTGCTGAAGCGAGGCAATCTCTGATTGAATCCGTTGGGCCAGTTCTTCGTCGTTGCGGTGGGCACTGGTGATGTTGTTAAATTGCCGAACCGTGAGACCATTTTCCTCGACAATGATGCGGGCGGCGTTGCAGTAGTCAATCAGCACCGATTGGACCTGCGATCGCACCCGTCTAGGCACGTCTGTCAGCAACTGGGCATTGGGGCAGCTAAAGTTGTATTCGGTGACATCTAACCCCTGGCTGGTGAGAATATCACTAATTTGAGTATAAGCCGTGAGCCGACTATCATCCATTTGGAGGACAGATTCGGCATAGTTGCGAACTTCTTCGTCAGTGACGGTTTGGGCATAGGCTGGGGCCGTTTCAAAAGCAACGGTTGCCACAGACAGCGTGGGCCGGTGTAGTCTGAGGGGGGCTACCCAGCTCGTGGTGGTGAGTAAACCAATCAAAACTGTGCGCGTCCCCCACCGACCCAAGGGATATCGCCAATTCAAAACATCATGACTCATAGACGCAGCGGGATTCTCCGGGATACAAATGCCGTGATAAATGCCTGACGGCACGATGATAGTTCAAAGGAATTCACGGAGGTCTAGCAGTGATCTAGACGCGCTTAAAAGCGGTTAGTTTCGCATTATCAACCTTAAACGGCTCCAAAGCAATGGCTGATCTCAATTATTTTAGTTTGTAGGGTAAGTAAATCTGGGGCCCCTTGTTTCAGGCTAAATTCAAGGGTGAGGAGGGTTTCTAATGCGGTTTGTAGCTGATCAGCGGTGACCCCTCGGACTTCTTTTTGCAGAAAATAAACCCGTTTAGGGTTGTTTACCTCAGCGGCCTGGGCGATCACTTTAGGATCGCGCTCGCCCGAGTCCCCCATGACTTTTACCCATAGCCAGGTGCGAAACTGTCCCACTAAGGTGGAGACAATTCTCAGGGCGGGCTCATTTTGGGCAATCAGCTCAGACACCAGGCCCAGGGCTTTGTCGGTCTGACCGTCTCTCAGGGCAGCGGCGAGTTGAAGGCTACTTTGGGTGCTGGTTGAGACGAGGGTGGTCACAGCTTCTGGGGTGAGGGGTTGGGTTTGATTTTGCCAGTAGACTTTGAGTTTCTCAAGTTCGTTGTAGAGGCGGCGGGTATTGGCCCCAATCGCCTCGGCTAAAAGCTCAACCGCTTTGGGCTCGACTCGAAGGCCGACTTCTTGAGCCACCTGATAGACCTGATGGCTGATTTGCTCAGTTTTCCAAGGCGGGATGGTGGCAAATTCTCTGACGTCGGCGTGTTTTTGCAAGAGTTTGGTGGCTTTTAAGCGGCCATCGGGTTTGTTGCCGCTGGTGAGCAGTAGGACCGTGCTATCTGGAATGTTTGGTAGGGTTCTGTCTAGCTCCTGGAGGATGGCGTCTGGGCAGCGCTGCCCCAGGGTGGTTTCTTCGAGCCAGACTAGCCGTTTACCCATGCCAAAGGGGGGCGTCATCGCCTGGTTGAGGGCCTGGATGATGCTATCTGACGGCTCCGGTGGGATTTTGTCAAAATTGAAGCTGGCCCAGGCAGGGTCGAGGGTACGAGCGCGCAAATTTGCGATCGCTTTTTTCATCCGAAACTCGTCTGCGCCCCAGAAAAAATAAATCGGCATTCTAACCGCTCAGCAGCGCTTCTACAAACTCATAGCTAGAGAACGGTCGTAAATCTTCGATCCCCTCACCCGCGCCGATAAAGCGAATGGGGAGGCCGAGTTGCTGCACAACGGCAAGGGCAACCCCGCCCCTGGCAGTCCCGTCCAGTTTCGTCAGCACCACGCCGCTGAGGTTAGCAGCCTCAGCAAAGACCTGAGCCTGGCGGATGCCGTTTTGGCCCAGGGTGGCATCCAATACCAGTAGGGCTTCTACATTGGCATCGGCGGCTTTCTTATCGATGATGCGACGCACTTTGGCAAGCTCGTCCATCAGATTTTTCTTATTTTGCAGACGACCGGCGGTGTCTATCAGCAATAACTCGGTGTCCCGTGACAGGGCGGCGGAGATGGCGTCATAGACAACGGCGGCGGGGTCTGTGTTTTGGCCGGGGTTGGCAATCACGTCTACGTCGCTGCGCTGGCCCCAGACCTTGACTTGCTCGACAGCGGCGGCTCTGAAGGTATCGGCGGCAGCAATTAAGCAGCGATAGCCTGAATTTTTTGCAACGTGGGCGAGCTTTCCGATGGTGGTGGTTTTACCGGCTCCGTTGACACCAGTCATCATCCAGATATTGAGTTTGTCGTTTTCGGGCACAAACAGCAGGTTGTGCTCACCCCCTAGGGGCTCATCGAGCATCGTTCTCAAAAGTGACTTGAGGTAGGCGATGGCTTGATCGGGGGGCAGCGCTTCTTCTCGGAGGCGAGCTTGTAAGGCCTCGATGATGTGGTCGGTGGCTACAACGCCGACATCGGCCTGGAGCAGCAGGGCCTCAATTTCAAAGACGGCGTCTTCGTTGAGGGGGCCTTGACCCACAATGGACTTGAGCTGGTTGACCAGCCCTCGCCGGGTTTTGCCCAGGCCCTGACGCAGTTTGTTAAGCCAGGTGATTTCTTCGACTGAGATTTGATCGGGGCGACGACCCTGGGAGGCTAAGACCTCGGCTGACCAGACAAAGGCGTCGTCAAAGTCGATGTCAGGCAGTTCCAGGTCGGGTTCTTCTGGCTCGGGTTCTGGCTCGGGTTCGGGGGCTGCGATCGCAGTTTCCTTGAGCCGTTCCAGTCGAGCTTCTCGCTCAGCGTCGGCCTTGGCCCAAAAAGGGGCTGTGATCGCCTCAGCTGCCGATGAGCTGGGTTCTGTGGGCGGGGCCGATACTTCAATGGTTTCCGCCGTTGTAGGGGTTTCCGCCGTTGTAGGGGTTTCTGATGTGACGGTTTCTGATGCGATGGTTGCTTCGGGAATGCCTGCTTCAGAAGAAACGGTTTCGACTTCAGCAGAACCTGCTGTGGTGGTTTCTTTAGGACCGGTTTCTACCTGGGGCTGCTCTGCGGCTTCTTCGACAGCTGGGGCCGTATCCTGCTGACGTTCTTGAATATTCTGATAGGCAGTTTTTGCCCACTTTAGATAGTCCTCGGCGCTGAGGGGTTTGTCGTCAGCGGAGGTGGCTGTGGGTTCTGCCCCGTCAGTCGTCTCCTTTGCTGCCCCTTCAACGGTGTCTGTCTGCTCAGCAGACGTCTCCTCATAGCGACGACTAAACCAGTTAAACGATGACATAGCGACTTCCTAAACCAACGGCTCCATGTTTCCCAGGCTGACCCCTCGCCCTCGTTAAGAGGGACCCGGCTCAGACGTGGCTCCACCCGACCGTCGCTCCGCCTCTAAACGATCGGTTACGCGGCGCATCACACCGTTAATAAAGCGGTATCCTTCCTCATCACTGTACCGCTTGGCGACCTCGATCGCTTCATCAATGGCAATCCGTTTGGGGATGCCCAGATAGAGGATTTCGGTGAGTGAAATTCTTAAAATATCGCGGTCAATGCGGGCCAGGCGCTTGAGATTCCAACCCACCATGGTGTCGTCTAGCAGCTGATCGACGGCGGTCAGATTAGTGGTCATGTGGGTCAACAGCTGTTTTGCATAGTCCCGAATGTCGCCCCGATTAGAAAGCTGCACAAACTCCGGTAGCTCAACCGTGACCCCGACTCGATTGATGGCCAGTTCGACTTGCTCAATGGCATCTTTAACCATGGCCCGTGCACTTTGCAACTCGGTTGAGCGGGTTTCGCTATTGAGTAAGTGGCGATTACCTCGCTCCAGCTCTATCGAGGCGGTTTCGAGGGTTTCTTTGATTTCTAGGGTCAAGGCCTTGACGGCTTCGCTCAGCAGGGTGTCTAAATCTTGGGTTAGGTTGCCAATGGCCTTCTGTGCCTGGACTTTATCTGAGCTGTCCGATAGCTGGCTCATGCCCAACAGGGCTAGCTCGCGCGCAATTCGACGGGCTTGCATAGGGTTAAAAGGGAGAGGTTCTCACATTTTCAGCTCAGCTATCTTATCAATCTTCTTCGACCGATAGCATAGTCAGGGGGGAGACTACCTCAGCGACGGATGCTTCTGAGCCGGTCAGCACTCCTCTGGAATCTTCCCGAGAGGCTTCTAATTGAGGGTCGTGGTTGGGCTTCAATTGATTGTCTTGGATAGCTTCGGCCAGATTAGGGCCGACGATACCGCCGGACAGCAGGACTTTGAAGGCATCTTCGATCGAGATCGAAAGATTGATCACGTCCGCCTCTGGGACCACCGCGTACCAGCCGCTGGTGGGATTGGGGGTGGTCGGGATAAAGACGCTCAGCATGCCGTTGGTCTGGGTGCTGACGACGGAGCCGGTGACAAAGGCAATCGCCCACAGCCCTCGTCGTGGATACTCCACCAAAATGACGCGCCGAAATCGGCTTTTAGAATCGCGCAACAGGGTCTGTAAAAGCTGTTGCAGGGTTTTGTAAACCGACCCGGCTAAGGGAATGGACTGTAATATCCGTTCGCCAACGTCAAGCAGCCAGCGACCAGCAATATTGCGGGCCATCAGGCCAATGATCAAAATCGCCAGCAGCGGCACTGCAAACGCAATGGTCAAATTAAGCAGATTGACTAAAACGGGGTGAAACCCGGTAAACGGACTGAGCTGCTTAGGAAAGCGAGTCAACGACCGAATCACCCAGTTGGCTACCGTAATCGTTAGCCAAATGGTCGTCGCCAGTGGGATCACCACCACCAACCCCGCAATCAGGTCGTTCTTCAAATCTTGCTTGAAGTTTTTCAGCACAGACTACCTGGATAGGTCCTTAACGATATGAGCGCAAAATTAAAGCACTTTTGGAAAAATATGCTTCTGGAAAACGTTAACACTCTGTTACATCAAGTTTAACTTGGCATTTTAAATATTGAGCTTGAAATAAAGTGGGATCGGTCACCCGCAACGGGGTTCCGTGTGTCCCTGGGTGTGGATATTCCTATCCTAAGACATTTGGTATTGAGGTTGACAGCCATGATTTGAGTAGGGAGCTCTCGCTCGTACCTTGGCGAGCTGATAATACCCACGACTAAGAAGTAAGCTGCGCTGGTGAGTGCGCTGCGCTGGTGAATAGGTGAGTGCGCTGCGCTGGTGAGCAAGCAAATAGGCGAATACACTATAAATCTTCAGAATCAAAGCTAGCCCAACTCACCACTTCACCCACTCACCTTTCCAAGGAAACGTTCAGTATTTAGCCGTCCAGAGTATCAAGGTGTAGATAAGCCAGCCTAAATCTGTAATATCTCTCGAGCCAGGTTGAGGTAAAACAAGACCCCCAGCACATCGACAATGGTGGTAATAAAGGGGGCTGACATCAAGGCCGGGTCAAGCCCCAGCTTCTGAAATAGAAACGGTAGGGCGGCCCCCGCACTAGAAGCCAGTAGCGAAATCCCCAGCAGGCTCGTGCCGACGATTACGGCGACGGCAAGATTACCCTGTAACCAATAGGCCCAGCCAGTGACCGCAATCGCCAGGATGCATCCAAGAAATGCGCCAGCCGTGGCTTCTCGGCGAATCACCGTCGGCGCATCGCGAATCTCAAGTTCGTCGGTGTTGAGCCCTCGAATCACCACCGTGGAGGACTGGGCACCGACATTTCCCCCGGTGCCGGTGAGCAAAGGCATAAAGGCGGCTAAAATTGCGAAGCTGCTCAGCAGCTCTTGTTGACTGCTGATCAAGGCGGCGGTGACGGTGTTGGTGATCAGCAACACCGACAGCCAAACGACTCGCTTGCGGGCGACGGTTAGCAGGTTGGTTTGAAAGTAGTTATCGCCGCCAGACTGCACCCCGCCCAGGGCATAGATATCTTTGGTGGCTTCTTCTTCTAAAATGTCGATGACGTCATCGACGGTGATGATCCCGACCAGCCGCTGTTCAGTGTCGACCACGGGCACCGCCAAAAAGTCATACCGCTGGATCAGCCGACCCACTTCTTCTTGGTCAGTGTCGGTCTGTACCGAGACGACCTCGCGGGTCATCAACTCCCCCAGGGTTTTGTGGGGTTGTCCAATCACTAGCTGGCGCAAGGAGAGAATGCCGGTCAGTCGTCGGGCATTGTCGGTGACATAGAGGTAGTAGACGGTTTCGCTGACGTGGGCCAGGGCTCGAATCCGCTCTAGCGCTTGCTCGACCGTCCAATGTTCTTTGAGTGAGATGTACTCGGGCGTCATGATCCGCCCGGCGGTGCCCGCTTCGTAACCGAGCAGCAGAGCGGTGGATTTACGCTCTTGGGCACTCAACTGTTGGATCAGCTGTCGAACCACTTTGGCGGGAAGCTCATCAAAGAGTTTGGCCCGGTCGTCCGGCGACATTTTATCGACAATGTCGATGACGTCCTGGCGCTTAAAGTCTTCGACCAGGGCTTGTTGAACACTGGTGTCCAGATTTTCGTAGACTTCGATGGCTTCTTGCTTGGATAGCAGCCGAAAGGCGAAGGCCTGCATTGTATCGGGCAGGCCTTCGATGGCTTCGGCAATGTCAGCGGGTTGCACGGGCACCAGCAAAGCTTTAGCCCCCTGGAAGTTTTCTTGTTCCAAGAGGGCCTGTAGCTGCGATCGCACCAGCTCCCTGAGTTCTTTCCGAGAAACTGTTTGCAGCTTGGTAGAAGTGTGTTCAGTTTCGGTCACCGCCTCCCCCCAAGTCGCATATTATTGGATGCCTATAGTCTAGTGGGCGATTGGGCTTCCGAGAAGCGCCCAGCTCAGATTTATGCCCATTTTGTGGCCCTATTGTAGGCTGTGTACCCCCATCTATCTACCTGGGGAGATAAATACTTTCTAACCACTGAAAGCATTTTCAGGATGAATGGTGTGTTTGCCCCTCTCACCCTTTCACCCTTACGCTGTCCTCAACCGTTGCTGACTAAAACCGGGCCACTATAGTAAGCCGTGGGCTCAGCGGGTTGCAGGTAAGTCGTATTGGCGACCACGATGCGATCACGCCCCTGCAATTTTGCTGCGTATAGCGCTTCATCGGCCATCCGAATCAGGGTGTCAGCAGACTTTCTCGTCCGGGGCACCGTACTGGCCACGCCAATGCTCAAACTTACAAAGGGTTTGGCCGATGAGGCTTTGTGGGGCCAGCGGCGGCTGGTCAACTCGGACTGAATCCTGCGAGCCAGTCGGGCCGCCCTTTGGGTGGTACTCACCGGCATGACGATGGCAAATTCTTCGCCCCCATAGCGGGCTACAATGCTGGTTTTGCAGTGGGTGACCTCGGTGATCACATGGGCAATCATCTGTAGGCAGCTATCGCCAGCGGGGTGACCGTAGGTGTCGTTATAGGCTTTGAAATGATCTACATCACACATCATTAACGCCAGTGGCTGTTGGGCATTGCCCATTTTGACCCAAAGGTCATCGAGCTGCTGGTTAAAGCCCCGACGATTGGCAATTTGGGTCAGGGTGTCAATGTAGGCCAGGCGCTGCAGGGTCTGGTTTTGTTGGGCAAGGTCAGAGGTCAGAGCAGCGCGCTCACGCAGGATGCGATCGCGCTGCTTGAGCTGATTGCTCAGCCCGGCGTTATCAATTTTTAGCCGACGCACCAATTTACCCAGCTGTAGATGATTTTGCAGCCGCAGGACGTACTCCTCAATGCGGATAGGGAAAGATAAATAATCGTTGCCACCGCTGCGCAACGCCAGGATGGATTGCACTTTGGAGACGGCGCTGCCGACGAAAACCACCGGTGTATCCTGTAGCTCAGGCACATTGCGAATAGATTGGCACAGCTGGTACCCATCGGCTCGAGAAGTGTGCAAGTTAATCAAAATCAGGTCAGGCATCATAGCCTGCGCCGTCTGTAGATTAGCCTGGGCATCGAGGTGCACCTGGGCTTTGTACCCACGCAGCTCTAGGGCGTCTAGTAGCGGAGTGAGTTCCCGCTCTGGCGAGTCAATGGCCAGGACGAGAATCGATTGATTTGGGGCAACAAAACGGCTGCTCATAGCTTTTAGCAGGGTCATTGAACTCGTCATTAAGCAAAGGCCTCTTCAGAGACCGACGCCGACCACTCAACAGGGATGTACGGGATAAAATATTAGGCTGGATGAATGTTTGGGGCAGTATGGGGTCTGTGCTTGGGCAGCATGGGCCTTGTAAGGCCATTCATTAAGCCATTAGAAACGATGGGTGATCACTCAAGAAAATATTAAGAAAAAGATAGCTAGGTGATGACAGTCAGGAACTCATTTTGTATTCTCAAAATAACAATTTGAGCTGATAAATGACTCCGTGAAAATACGATGGATTCAGATCTTTGGGTGCGCAGGGGGATCGCTTAAATACGCATGATCCCCGGTGTCTACTCGCGACTTATAAAGTTGAATTCTCCGCAAAAATGCCGAGCTACTTAACAGGAAAAACCAGCCCTTTTCCGTGCAAATACTGATGGATTCTCAACGTCTCTTCTGAAAGGCAATCCCATCAAAATAGAAGGGCTAACTTTAGTTAGCCTGAGTGCATTCCAGAGTTGCAATGAGTAGCAATACTCAGCATTGGGTTTCGATACCAGCGCTGCTCAAAGTCATTTTTCTGGGCCTCGACCACCACCAACAGCGGACGCTCTAGCCTTGTTTTACTCAGGTCTGATTTCTTAGAAATCAGATAGTCAGGGGTGCCACTCAGCTTCTCGCTGTAAACCAGGGTCTTTTGAACCCAAAACGAGACCTTATCGTAGTAATGCTTGTAGACTTCTCGAATGATCGGAAAAACAACAATCTCGCGCCGAGCCGCCTCGGAAGAAAACACGTCTAAATGGCGTTGATTAAATTCAAAGTCTTCAAGAAAGGCTGGGGAGAGTGCGTATGTCTCAGGCACTATAAAATTCTATTCCTGATACTTAATTGGGTACTCAGCCTAAACCTGAGCCATGCTTTTATAGTCACTAAATGCCATTAGCGTACACCTGAGCAACCAAGAGGGTTATTCAGCCTTAGTATAGTCGGCAGACGGGTTAGTCAGCCTCCAATAGCCCTAGCCTGCACATTCTGTGGGCAATCTACTTATCCTTTGACCCCGCTGCCCGACTCCGTCGGCACAATGTAGCCCTGCATCACCACAAAAAACACTACAATCGGCACGATGGAGATCACCGACCCCGCCGCAATCAACCGCCAGTCTAGCGAGAAACTGCCCGCCAATCGCGCCACCCCCAGCGGCAGGGTGTAATACTCAGGCCGATCTAGCACAATCAGCGGCCACAAAAAATCGCTCCAGGAGCCGATAAACACAAAAATTGCTAATGTCACCAGGGCCGGTCGCACAGCGGGTATCATCACATTCCACCAGATACCCAGCTCTGAGCAGCCATCAATGCGGGCGGCTTCCTCCAGCTCCTTGGGCACGCCTTGAAATGCCTGGCGCATTAAGAAAATGCCAAACGCTGAGGCGATTGCCGGGAAGATCACCCCCAGGTAGGTATTCCTCAGCCCCAGCTGCACTGTCAGGATATACAGCGGGATCATCACGATCTGAAACGGAATCAAAATCGTCGAGACAATCAGCGAAAAGAGAATCTCTCGACCGCGAAAGGCGAGTCGTGCCAGGGGATAGGCCGCCAAAGAGCAAAACAACAGATTGAGGGCTACGGTCACCACTGCGATCAGGGTGCTGTTAAAGAAATACTGCCCAAAGGGATTGGTTTTCCACACTTCAACAAAGTTGCTAAAGGTAGGAGACTGGGGAATAAACTGGGGCGGAAATTGGAAAATGTTCTCTTCAGCTGACTTGAAGGCGGTGCTGACCAGCCACAGGAGGGGTAGGAGCATTGCGATCGCAATCCCCAATAACAGCGCATAGATCGCCGCAATCTGCCCCAGAGACTTTCGATCTAACATTACCCAAACGTCCGCTCTTGCAATAGCCATAAGCCTGCAAACGACTCCGCTTCGGGGCTGGTTTGCACCCCCACAAAGTGAACCCCGTTTGCCTTTTGCTTAGCCGCCTGAAAGTCTGCTGCTTCTTGTTTAAGGTCTGGGGTGCCAAGGTTTGCCAAAATCCAGGTGTCGATACTGCCCGTCTCTAGCAGTAACCGTGCTCCTTCCCCCGGCTGCGGTTTGATAGAGGCCAGCTCCAGGCCCGACATCCACCCCGCCAGGGGCAGCGCCCGGGGCGAAAAAATCAGCAGCCCTGGAATCGGGGTGTCGGGTTCAACCCCGGTCAGTTCGAGGGGAAATGCCTCGCTAAAATCAATCTCCCACTCGGGCATCTCGGCAAAATTGGCCGCTGCGAGATTTACAAACGCCCACTGCTGGCCCATCAGGGCATCCGGCAGCGGCTGCGGTACCTCCAGCGGCTGACTCACCGACGGCGTCACCCCTGGCTGATAGCCTGCCTGCTGGGGATAAAAATTTTCATAGCGATCTTCTAGCCACTGTTGCAGGGCCATGGTGCGACGGCTCACCTTTGCTGGGAAGCCCATCTCTTCACAGGACCGGATGATCATATTCTGCATCGAGTAGCGAAAGAAGCGAACCCGTGTCGGCGGCTCTGGGGCCTGCTCGATCGCCTCTGCAATAGCTTTTTTCAACTCAATTGAGTTGACTTCTTTATTCGAGACAAACTTGCTATAGCGAAACTGCTCGGCGGGGTTATCTTGCACCGACTGTAAACCTTCGCAGATTAAAATCTCCCAGCGTTTTTTCTGATTCTCATCTAGGACGGGGCGGGAGTAGAAATCGAGTTCCCAGAGGGTGGACATGGTGTTAAGGAGCGAAGGGGGAAGGGGGAAAGGCGAAAGGGGGAGGGGCGACGGATAGGGAAGATGAGGAAGGGACGCGGAGAAGGGGGGACGCGGAGATAGGGGAGGGGTCGGGGCTCACCTTGTGCGTTTCGGCTGAGCGTTCGACTGAGCTCACGCCGAAGTCTCAACGTCGAAGCCTTGCCCGGTCCAGAATATTGTGAAAACAGTGAAAACCCTTCCTCACGCGTCCCGTTCTGCCAGCATCTTGGCGACATCCTTAGCGCGTTCTTCAGCGTCAGTCATGACAGTGTCTATCTCTTTGAGGATTTCGCCGGGGTATTTCTCAAGGACTTTGGTCGAGAGGCTGATGCGGTTGCGGGCGTCGTCGATGCTGACCACCACGACTTTAATGTCTTGACCCACCTTAAACACATCCCCAACCGAGGCCACATAGCCCTTGCTGATTTGCTTGACATGCAGCAGACCGCGGACCCCGTCTAGATCGACAAACACGCCAAAGGGTTTGAGGGCGGCGACGGTACCCGCGACCAGTTGACCCTCTGAGAGCTGAGCCATCGTAGCGGCTTGGGAGGCAATTCGCTGGGAGAGTACCAGCTTGTTGGCCTCTGGATTGACCTCGAGAAAGGCGACGGAGAGGGTTTGACCAACAAATTCATTCAGGTCTTCGACCCGTTTGGTCAGGTGCGATCGCGGGATAAACCCGCGCAGGCCATTCACATCGGCGATGACGCCACCTTTATTGGTGCCGGTCACCTCCACGTCCAGAATGTCCTTATTTTCCTCCCGCTGCACCAGGCGATCCCACACCTGCTGGATTTCTAACTGGCGGATCGACAGCACCACCTGACCATCGGCGTCCTGATCGCGCACGATCATAAACTCGCGCTCAGACTCCAGCGGCAGCGCTTCTTCGAGCACCACGTCAGCCTCAATCGAAGCCTCTTTGAGGGGCAAAAACGCGGCGGCTTTGCCGCCAATGTCGATGTAGGCCCCTTCCGGCGCAAGGGTGTGCACTTTGCCCTTGACCACAGTGCCTTTTTGAAAATCAAAGCTCTGCTGGTCGAGCGCCTTTAGAAAATCCTCAGTCGAAAAGGTCAACGATTGTATCTCCGCGAACTAAAAGAAGCCATTCTGTCAAATATACCGTGAGGGTAGAAAGGGTTAAAGGTTGAAGGTGAAAAGTTAAAAGTTGCAAAGGCCACTGTCATAAGCTAGAAGCCCCATCTAGGAACCCTTTTAATCATTAACTTTTGATTTTTAACTAGCAAAGGTTTATAGTTTCTCCGCAAATAGCGACTTCACCTTCTCCCACGCATCCGCCGCCGCGTCCGGCTTATAACTGCCTCGCCGATCACAGAAAAAGCCGTGACCTGCCCCCTCATAGCGAAAAATCTTGTGGTTGATATTCGATTGCTTGAGGGCGGCTTCAATGCGATTGACTGCCTCCGGGGAGATTGAAGCATCTTCGGTGCCAAAAAAAGTGTAGATCGTACCCGTGATCTTTGGGGTCAGGGTGATCGTCGGTGGCCCATCTCCAAAGGTGCTGTCGGGGATGCCTGCACCGTAGAATGAGGCGACCGCCACCGTATCGTGGAGGGTCGCGGCTAGATAAGCCACATGGCCCCCAAAGCAAAAGCCAATGCTGCCAATGTTGCTCGATTGTACCTGGGGTAGCGCTTTGACATGGTCAATTGCGGCTTGAATGTCGCCCAGCAGCTCGTTTGCTTTTGTCTGTCTCTTGTACCGCCGCCCGATTTCGATATCCTCAGGGGTGTAGCCAGTTTCAAACCCTGGGGCTTGTCGATGATAGAGGGCAGGTGCGATCGCAACATACCCTTCCCGCGCAATCCGCTCGGTGACATCGCGAATGTGGGCATTCACGCCAAAAATCTCTTGTAGCACCACAATTGCGGCAAAAGGACCCTCCCCCGATGGCATGGCCACATAGGCGGGCAGTGTAAAATCACCGTTTTGAAGATCAACTGTCTGAGTTTGAATTTCCATAAAAGCCATTTTAGATGAGTGAATCATCAAGAAATATTACCTATGCCACTTAAATGACGATTGGCACACACGAAATAGTCATTCCCGATTACCCTTCTATATAGAGAATAGATACCCCACACACCATCATCAGGCAGCGTTCAGCGAGGGCATTCCCGTGGTTCAGTTTCACATTCAAACCGACAGCGAAATCCCAGCGTCTACACAGCTTTACGATCAGATTTGGTTTGCGATCGCATCGCGTCAATATCCACCTGGATACCGACTGCCCAGCACGCGTCAGCTGGCCATGCAAACCGGGCTGCACCGCAATACTATCAGCAAGGTCTACCGCCAGCTTGAGGAAGCCGGGGTGGTGGAAGCTCAACCAGGGTCTGGGATTTATGTGCGCACCCAGGGCAGTGTCGAAATCGCCAAACCGCGATCGCCCCTGTTAGAGCAATTTCCCAAAGCCCAGGAGCTGGTCGAAAACAGCCTCGATGATCTGCTCAGGCAGGGCTGCTCTCTGCACCAGGCCCGGGAACTCTTTTTAGCCGAGATCGACTGGCGGCTGCGCTGTAGCGCCCGAGTGCTGGTCACCACCCCCCGCCAGGACATTGGCGCTGGGGAACTGATGGTGCGCGAGTTAGAGCAGGCCCTACATATTCCCGTGCAGCTCGTCCCCCTTGAAGGGCTTGAGGATGTGCTCTCCCAAACCCGCTCTGGCACCGTCGTCACCAGCCGCTACTTTATTAACGAAGCCGAAGCCATCGCCGCCCCCAAATCGGTGCGAGTTATTCCCATCGACATTTATGATTATGCTCAGGAGCTAGGGCAGCTCAAAGACCTGCCCAAAGATACTTGCCTGGGCCTGGTCAGCCTCAGCTCTGGCATTTTGCGGGCCGCTGAGGTGCTGGCCTATAGTCTGCGCGGTGACGAGATCTTGGTGATGACCGCTCAAACTGACGATCACCAAAAGCTCAACGCCGTGGTGCGCAGCGCCCAGACTATCGCTGCCCTCGACAAGGCCAGCTACCCCGCCATCAAAGAGGCCCTGCTGGCCGCCCGCGAGGACATCATTCGCCCGCCCAAGATCCTCTATTGCGAAAACTACATCGGCGAAAAATCCATCGAAATCCTCAAACGTGAGTTGGGATTAGATTAAGGATGAAGGCCGGAAACTGATGCATCTCGGCAGCTTAAGAAAAGGTTTTCTCATGGCCCAGTCTCCACTTTCCGTAACCGCTTCATCATCCATGTCCCTCGAGGCTTTTTTATCCTGGGACGATGGCACTGGTACACTTTACGAACTCATCGAGGGTGAACCCATGCCCATGAGTGATCCGACCGCCGATCACGAAGATGTGGCCGATGGTTTATGTGATCTACTCAAGCACCACTGTCTTGCTCAGAGATTACCCTATGTTCCAAAACGTTCAAAGCTGGTTTTAGTCGGTTCCCGCAATGGCAAAGACACTGCCCGGCGTGCAGATATCGTAGTTTTCGATGCTGCTGAGTGGACTCAGATGCAAGGGGCCTCTAGATCGGCGATGGCTTATCAGGTACCGCCGCTTGTAATTGAGGTTGTTTCGACAAACTGGCGCGACGATTACCTGACTAAGCTGGCTGAATATGAATCTATCGGCGTCAAAGAATATTGGATTGTTGACTACGTTGCGTTGGGAGGCAAGCGCTACATTGGCTATCCCAAGCAGGCAACGCTTTCAATTTACTCAATGGCAGCAGATCAAACCGAGTATGGGGAGCCCAGCCAGTTTCGAGGGCATGACCCGATTATTTCGTCGATATTTCCTGAGCTGACTTTGAGCGCTCAAGCTGTTTTCAGAGGGGCTCCAGTGAGCTAAAGGGATATCTTGAGCTGGCTAGAGCAGATTTAACTAGAGCAGATTTAAACGAACAAACCCGCCGTGACCTCTGTGCGATCGCGGCGGGTTGTATTGTCTAAGCGTTTTACTGTTGCCCCTTGTTACCTATCTAAACGAGCAAAATTGGCCTTGTCAGGAGCCACTACGCCATTTTGCGGAGAAATTTAGGTGATTGTACGTAGAACAGCGGAGAAATTCCCCTAAACAGCTGCCAAATCTCTGGTTTCTGTTGATTTTACACCAGCTATCTCATCGGAGGCTTCACAATACACCTCAGCGGAGTTATTGGGGCTCTCAATCAGCTTGACCTTGTGCAGGGATGCGCCAATCTCTTGGATAGGGTCCCGCAGCAGCTCACGGATTCGCACAGCGATATTCTCAGCGGTGGGCACGACTTCAGCAAAGTAGGGGATGTCTTTATTCAGAAAGGTATGGTCAAAGGGCTTTACGACGTGGGTCTCGACCGCATCTTGAAAAGCCACCAGGTCAGCAATCATGCCCGTTCGTGGGTCCATCTCGCCCTTGATGGTGACCTCTAGATGATAATTATGGCCATGACCATTGGGGCGGGCGCAGAGGCCGTAGATTTCGGTGTTGGCTTCGAGGCTGAGGTCGGGCAGCGCCAATCGATGGGCCGCGCTGAAGTGGGTTGAGATAGTCAGATAAGCTTCCATACCGTGTCCTGTGTAGTCGGCCCAGAGTTCGGGGTGTTCAAAGAGTTGGATATTTGTGATCGGCAGGTGCGGTGCCAGACGATGCCAGATGGCGTGGGCAATATTTTCGGTGGTGGGGAGCGTTTTTTGAAACTCGGGCCATACGTCGTTGAGATACCCAAAATCGAGCTGACTGGTGACCTCTTGTTTGATCACCTTTTTGACATCCGACAGGTTGAGCACCATGCCATATTGGTCTAACTCGCCCGCCATCGAGACATAGAGAACGTAGTTATGACCGTGACCGGGCGCGTTGGCACATAGCCCGAAGGCTGCTCGGTTTTCGGCCTCGCTGAGTTCTGGCAGCCAATAGCGATGGCTGGCCGAAAACTGGGCGCGGCGATTAATCGTGCATTTCATAAAAGCGAAAGGTTGCGGCAGATCTGTGAAGTTTTGTAACCCCGTCTCACTTTCTAGGATAGCTCAGTTTGCCGGTGTTCATGGCTATTTTCCTGGGGCTGAAAGGGGCTGCAAGGACGGGCGTTAATTGTTGCAAATCGTGTCGATCAAGACTCAGTAGTTCCGCCAAATGTATGAATTTTCGCCAGTTTTTCTCGGTATTTAGACGGATTAATCCGCTCAAAGTATTGAGCAGAAAGGGTTTAAGTTTTCCTAAGTAATTTCATCATGAGTTGCTAACATTCGATCAAAACGGTAAAAATGAATACAGAAACTACTTTCTACCGTTCATCTCCGCAGACGGTTGGATGCTAAGTCCGAGGAGACTGCTGAGACGGAAGTAGGGCTTGATCCCGAAGGAACGCGTTCCAATCAAACCAAAGGGACCAAATTCAGGAGGAGACCCCACATGAAACTCACTTATCGCGGCGTCGAGTATGATCACAACCCTCCCACGCTGGAGGTAACCGAGAGCAATATTTTAGGACAGTATCGCGGTCGTCCGTACCATGTCAGCTATGTACGTCACGTGCCTTTTCCTCAGCCGGTGGCCGAACTGAGCTATCGCGGCGTGGCCTATCAAACCAATCGCGCTGGCCAGGTCGAGCAAGTTCAGCAGCCTGCCCGCGAGTCTGTCTTCGCTGCTTTGCAAAGTAAGCTGAATGGACTCAATCCGATGGCGGCAGAGCGTCGTCAGCTGATTCGGGAAGCGGCTCAAGTGCATCACGATAGTATCAAGCGTTCTTTGGAGCATCGCATCGAGGTCGCCCGTTCCCAAGGGAATATGGGTCTGCTCAAGCAGCTCGAAGATGAAATGAGCCAAATGGCTTGAGTCAGAGGGCTTCAAGGTGCATCTTACTTTCTAAGATATTCACGTTTTCAGTTTTCCATTCCCTGTTTTTTTACGGCTAGTGTTTCAAGATTCCTTGTAGATAGGCCAGAGCTATATTTCGACTTGTAGCTGGAGTAACCTGGGGGAGGACTTTTAAGTTCTCTCCCTTTTCATTTCTTAGGGTCGTTTAATGCCTCACAATAAAGGGGCAGCATTATTAACCAGGAAATGAGCATGGGGCTATTTGATAGGGTGCTTAGCGGCCAAAATACGGAAACCTCTAAAATTTCACTGAGTGCAGCTGAAGCCTTTGCTGCGATTTGTCTGGTCGCGATCGCAGCCGACGGCTATCTCTCAGAGCAAGAAAATGCTGAAATGCGTATGTTGCTGAGTCGTATGCAGCTGTTTAAAAACCACTCTAGTGACATGCTTGACCGCATGAAAGATACCCTGCTCAATCACCTCCAGCAGCATGGCCCCAGCGTTTTGATTGAGACCGCCAAGGCGTCGCTGCCTGCCGAGCTAGGCCCCACGGCTTTTGCCGTGGCGACGGATCTGGTGCTGACTGACGGCACGGTGACCTCCCAAGAGCAGGCGTTTTTAGATGATTTATATCGGATTTTGGGTCTACCGGGCGACTTGGCGTTGAAGATCGTCGAGGTGATGACGATAAAAAATCAAGGTTAGGGGCGCGATTAATCGCGCCCCTAACCTTGATTTTTTCACAATGGCTGTTTCGCCGGGATGCCAATTGCCCTTGGATACGCTATCTCCGTCATACCGGTTTTTTGCAGATAAATGCAATGGCGCACACTCTGGGTGAGCGGTGTAACAAAGGCTTGTACTTCTGTCAGTGAAGCACCCAAGGGGGGCAGGGCTTTTTCTAGGGTTTGGCTATCTGCGTCAGACCACTGCCCGCGAAAGAGGACGGCCATGCCTCCCTCATCTAGCAGCGGCAGGGCATATTCGGCGCAGGTGGAGGCGGGCCCGACGGCGCGCACCAGGGCAATATCATAGTGGCCCCGGTGGTCGCGGTGGTGACCGACGGTTTCGGCGCGCTCTGCGACGAAAGCAGTTTTGGGAAACGAGAGTTGCTGAGCCAGGGTTTCTAAAAACTGGATTTTTTTGCGGGTCGAGTCGAGGAAGGTGATGTGGCTTTGGGGCAGTGCGATCGCAACTGGCATCCCTGGAAACCCACCCCCCGTGCCAATGTCGATAATGCGAAGGGCTTGCGAAGGGCTAAACTGCGGTAGCCAATCCGGCGGTTCATCCGTGAGCCAGGGCTCAATCCCGCTGAGGGAGTCCCACAAATGCTTTTCCCAAAACGCCTCAGGCTCAGTGATGCGGGTCAGATTAAACTGCTGATTGCCGACCAAAATACCTTCATACAGTGTCTGAAACTGCTGCTGTTG
>JBCDDJ010000049.1:0-22096 GCA_039180385.1 Cyanobacteria bacterium P01_G01_bin.38
GCCATCTCGATCAGATGCCAGCGTTTAGTGGGGGCTCCAGACAGCACTAACAGGTGGGGCCGCCAATTTTTGGGGTCAGGGCTGTCGTCGATGTTAAACAGCCCCACCCGCAGCAGCGAAAGCCATATCCCCTGACGCACGTCGCCCCAGGTGGTGCGGATTTCCTGGCGCTCAAGCCAGAGATAGACCCCCAAGACGATCAGCGCAGCCATGACGGTGGCCACTGCGTTGATCAAAAACATCACAACAATACACCCCAACGCCCCTAAGATAGAGACATACCAGGGCACCTTAAAGGTGGGTCGGTAGGAGGGGCTTTGCAAAAAAGCTTCGATGCCAGCGGCGACGTTAAGCACCATATAGGTGGTCAAGAAAAACATTGAGAGGACTGGCGCGATCAGATTGAGATCGCCCAAACCCACCACCGCTAGAGCAATCCCAAGAGTAAAAAGGGTTCCGAGCTTGGGCTCATCGCTCGGCCCCTCACCTTGCCCAAGCCACCGCAGTCGCTTGGGCAAAATGCCATCTCGGGCAAGGGCCTGCAAAATCCGCGGTGCCCCCAAAATACTGCCAATTGCACTGGAGAGGGTGGCTCCCCAAACCCCCAGCAATATGGACGGTCCCCAAAACGCAACCCGCTGCATCACCAGCTCCTCCGCCACCAGAGTATTGGCGTCAACCCGCCAAAACAGCAGCAGTGGAATAATCATATAAATGACATAACCCACACCGACGGCGGCCAGGGTCCCGGTGGGGATGGATTTGGAGGGTTCCTTAAGGTCACCCGACATGTTGACCCCGGCCATAATGCCCGTGACGGCTGGGAAAAAGACTGCAAACACGGCCCAAAACCCCACCGATCCAGGTTCCTCAGGCACCGGCAGATCAGTCGGGGGCACCGAATTGCCAAACGCCAGACTGAGCAGCGATAGGACGATCGCTGCCATGATGAAATATTGAGCTTTGATGGCGATTTCGGCTGACTTGAGGGCCAATGCGGTGACTAGCAGGGTGGTAATCAGCGCTACCAGGGTTTGGTTACCCCCAAACACCTTCACCACGCTTTCGGCAAAGCCAATGGTGTAGAGCGCCACCGAAAAGGCTTGGGCAAAGTACAGGGGCAACCCCACGGCACCACCAGTCTCAATCCCGAGGGAACGGCTAATCATGTAATAGGCACCGCCCGCTCGCACCACCTGGTCGGTGGCAATGGCGCTAATTGAGAGACCCGTAATAAAGGTAATAGAGGTGGCGATCGTCACGATCAGCAGGGTTTGCCACAGACCCATGTGCCCCACAACCCAGCCAAAGCGGAGGTACATGATCACCCCCAAAATGGTCAAAATCGAGGGGGTAAAGACGCCTCCAAATGTACCTAATCCGGCACCGTTGGATTTAGTAACGACTGTTTCAGCGGTGGTAGAGCGTGATGACATGACGAGGGAGGATGGGGTGTTCACAGTTTTGCACATGCATGCTGCAGATTAGTGTTGCATACAGCAGCTCAGGAGAAGGCGCAAAGTGAAGGGGCTTTGTGCTCTCTTCAAAATGACTTGATATAACGATTTTGACCCGCTTGCTTAGTTCCTTTTTTGGCCAACTTTGGGCGTGCTAGGATGACGCTAGACGCTGCGACAGTCGGAGGCTGACCAGGTTTGGCACTAAATTCCAAAGGTAACCTATGGCAGCAAGATTGGCAGCGTCGATTAGGGGCCATTCTGGTTAGGTTGTGCCAGAGAGGGTGTGCGATTTCCCTTCGGAGAGACTTCGCCCTGGTGTTCGCAAGGCCCTTTAGACTATACGCACCTGCGTTGACGGGGCAATTTGCCAGACTGTGTTGTTATTTAGCGCTCCATTTAGCGTTCTTCATGGGGCTTGCGTTTCCTCTCCCGGCACGGGCGCTTGCCTACCCCACAGAGCCACCCTCCACCTACACAGCTAAACCGACTCCTCAATTTACGACTCAATTTCTACGTCCCCCATCAGAGGGGCAGCCCTCTTCAGCAGGCGCGCCCCAGCAGCAACCCCCCTCAGTCCCGCTTTATCCCTATTCGGCCTCACTGTGGGACAAGTTTGAGCAATTTCGCAACGACCCCCAGCTACAGCGATTGGTCGAAGAAGACTTGCAAAAAAGCCTGGTGATTCGTCAGGTCATCCAAGATGAAGTCGATCGCACCTTTTCCCACACCACTACCCTGCTAAACGTGCTGTTGGGAGTGCTGACCGCAATTCCCATTTTGACGGCGGCAGGGTTTTGGTTTATTCGCCGCAGTGTCATTAACCAGGTGATGACCGAAACCCGCAAGCAGTTACAAGATGAAGTTCACAAGCAACTTGATCGCGAAGTCGAAGCCGAGCTTAAGGAGCAAACTGAAACCTTTAAGCAAGAAATCCAGGCCCTGCGGGATGAGTTTGCCGCCCAGCTACAGCAGCTCAACTCTGACGCCCAGCAAGAAAAAGACCTCCTCATACAAGAGCTGACCCAGCTACTGCCCGCCCCCATGCAGGGGACTACCCCGGAGCTCCAGCAGAAACTACAGGCTTTAACCCGTCAGCTCAACGCGCTCAAATCTGCCAATGCTCGCCTCAAATTTACCGCCAGTGACTATCTAGAGCAGGGTCGGGCGCTCTATCTAGAGGAGGCTATTCCAGAGGCCCTGGATGCTTTTAACCAGGTGTTAAAACTTGCCCCCGATAACGCCAAAGCCTTAGTTTATAAAGGCATGAGCCTGACTAAGCTCAAGCAATATGCTGAGGCAATTGCCAGCTACGATCGGGCCACCTGTCTCAACCCTGAACTTTATCAAGCCTGGTTTTACAAAGCCCGCAGCTATGCCCTCAATGGCGACTCTGACCTGGCCCTAGAAGCCCTTGCCAAAGCGATTCATATCAACCCTGAGCGCTGTCGCGAAGCGGCCAAAAATGAAGCGGCTTTTGACGCGTTCAAATCGTCGACGGCCTTTGCGAAGCTGGTAGAGAGTTAAACCATAATGCTGTTTCTATGACGCTATCTCCGTGGCAGCGGTTGCTCAAAAATGCAGGTACCTGGCAGGGCTCCTTTACTCAACTATCGCCCCAGGGAGAGTCGTTGTCTGATCTGCCCAGTGAGGTGGTGCTATTACCCTCAGATGACGGTACTCTAATTCGCCAGGAAATTCGCAAGTTTCCCCAGGGTGAGCCCGTCAGTGAACAGGTCTTGGAATACCGCACCCTGGGTCGTGGCATTTTGCTGTTTGAAAATGGGGCGTTTTCGAATGGGTCAATGCAGTGGGGGCCGTTTTCTGAGTTTGGGGCTGAGTTAGGCCTGATCAATCAAGGTCGTCGGCTGCGGGTGGTTGAGCTGTTTGATCCATCGGCTCAGCTTAAAACGATCACCCTAATTCGCGAACGCTTAGCAGGGGCTGAGAATTCTGAAGATTTTCCGTCGGATTCATCTTTGAAGGTAGACGAGCTGCTGGGCACCTGGGAAGGTGAGGCGGTGACCGTGTATCCTGATTATCGGCCCGAGCGTACGATGCCCACTCGCTTAACGGTTGAGTGGATTTCAGCAGAGCAGATCCGTCAGACGCTGTATTTTGATCGGGATTTGCCCCCGATTAGCTCAACGGGGCAGATCAGCGGTTCGGTGATTCGATTTGCCACTGGGCCTCAGCCAGTGCAGGTGCTGCTTTTGTTGGACGGGGCGTCGGCGACGTGTCCGACCCAGATTAAGCCCCGTCAGCCGCTGTTTTTGGAAGCAGGCTGGCTGATTGAGCCAACGCTGCGTCAGCGGATGATCCGTCGTTACGATGCCCAAGGGGGGTGGGTCAGTTTGACACTGGTGACTGAGCGAAAAGTAAGTGAGACCTAAAGCAGTTTTGAATTTTGAGTTGAGGTGCTCACTCACAACTCAAAATTGAGAACTCTCGAAAAGTTCTACGGGTTTACAGGGAGCTCATCGCCTAATTTGCCGCGGATGCCCCAATTAGAGGGCGGGGATTCAAACAAGGTGATTTCTAAATCTTGGGGGGTAATTGGGGTGGCGGCTGCGACCTGGGTATAAAGCTGCCGAATGAGCTGTTTCTTAATCTCGACAGAACGCCCTGCGAACAGGCTGATTTCGATGATGGTGTAGTAATCGGTGCGACCGGCTGATTCAGTGCTGACGCGATCGCACGGAAACACAAAGGCCTCATCTGCCAACCAAATAAACCGCTGAAAGCGTTTCTCAGTCGGTGTTTTGAAGACAGTCATAAGGCTGTTATGGATCGCGTCGGATAGCGCAGTTTGCAGGGGTGAGACCGTCCGTTGGAGCCCGTAGACTTTGACCTGGGGCATAGAGAACCTCAATGGTTGCAATAGGAAATTTGTGAGAACAGCTGCAATGCTTTGAAAACGCTTGATATCGATAGTTTTCAAAGTTTTGAGGAGAAATGTTCCAAATTTTTAGCGTATCCTGACGGGCCAAAAGTGGGTATGAATACAAAAGTTAATGGAAGATTAATACGCCCATCAGTCGCTGCCGCCACAATTGGCAGCATCTCAAACCTCGTCCACACCCAGACCTATAGTTTTCCTGTAGGGCAAACTTCAAGTTTTCAAACTGGATGTGGTTTATTTGTCACTCAAATAGGTTTCTTGAATAGATTTTCAGTAAATTGCGCCTTTTAAGCAGCAAACGTTCCGAAATTTGCCCCAATCGGTCTGGATATCTCAAAAGCGACCCGATTGCCAGCTTTTAATTCCATTATCTTCTAAATTTTGTACGCCTGTTTATGATGAATTTTCGATCCTTCAAGCTGCTTCGCTGGCGTCCCCTGTCGCTGGGTTTATTTTGGGTATCCCTGATGGTAACGCTATGGATAGCTCAACCCACCCCAGCCGTGACAACTCCCATCAGCAATGAAATCCGAGGGGTGTGGATGACTACCAATGATCTCGATATTCTGATCGATCGCCCTAAATTACACGATGCTATTGATCAGCTGGCTCGACTTAACTTCAATACGATTTACCCCGTCGTTTGGAACGGAGGCTATGTGTTTTACCCGAGCGTGACCGCCGAGCGGGCTGGTAATCAACCGTTTGTACGTCGAGGCATACAGGATTACGATATTCTCGAAGAGGTGGTCACCTATGGTCACGACCGTGGGTTGATGGTGATGCCGTGGTTTGAATTTGGGTTTATGGTCCCCACTGACTCTGAGCTTGCAGCGGCCCATCCAGACTGGCTCACCCAGCGCCGCAACGGCAATCGTACCTGGCAAGGCAATGCGGGCAATGTGGTCTGGCTCAACCCATTTCACCCCGAAGTCCAGCAGTACCTGATGGAGATAGTGATAGAAGCCGTCATCCGATATGACATTGACGGCATCCAGTTTGACGATCACTTTAGCCTGCCCAATGAGTTTGGCTATGACGCTTACACCACAGCCCTGTACGAGGCAGAAACCGGCAACGCCGCCCCAGATCCTTTTAATCCGGACTGGATTCGTTGGCGGGCAGATAAGCTGACTGCCTTTGTGCAAGAGATGAGCGATCTCGTCAAACGTAGAAAACCAGGCACTATTTTCTCGGTCGCGCCCAACCCCTATGATTATGCCTATCGTGGGCAGCTGCAAGACTGGCTCACCTGGGTCCGCGAGGGATTTGTAGATGAGCTGATTGTGCAGGTTTATCGCGATAGTCTGGGGGCGTTTCGCGCTCAGCTGGCTCGACCGGAAGTGCAAGAAACCCGTCGGATGATTCCCACCGGGATTGGCGTGCTGACGGGGCTTAGAAATTCACCCGTCTCGATGAGCTTTATCCAATCTAAGGTGCAATCAGCTCGGGCCTATGGCCTGGGGGTAGCTTTTTTCTTTTATGAAAGCCTTTGGGACAGCGCCCCCGAGTCCGTCGAAGAACGACAGGCCGGGTTTCAATCGCTATTTCCAGAGCGCAGTGCTCGAGTCGGAGGCACTGCTGTGAGTCAGGGAGAATTGCTGAGTCCTGAGATCTAAGATCTCTCTCACCTCAGCGGCCACCAACTGACCTTGCCCCGAGTGGCTCCGTAAACCTCTTTGAGCCCCTCTGGATCAATGACGGCTACGATATCGCCCTGGGCTTCGGAGCCTTTGCTGGCTTTTAGCAACCCGATCTTGGCCATCCCTTTGAGCACTTGCTCCACCGTGCGGTGGTTGAGCTGACAGGCGCGAGCAATGATATCAATGGGCAAATCAAATATGAAGGTACTCTCTGAAGATGGGTCTGCTTGGGGCTGACTCCCCAAGGCGCGTTCTTGATAAACCAGGGCTCTCAGCAGGGTCGCCACGGCCTGGGGGGGATAGGTACTGCAATTGAGCAAGTGGTATTGAAACTTTTCTCGTTGTTCAAATAGCTGACCATAGCGTTCCTTAAAGGGAGCGCTGGCCTCGTAAAGCTTGCTCAGCAGCGCCACGGGGATTTTGACCACATCGGTGGTCTTATAGGCTTCGACCAGGCTAGGAAAAGCCCGAGTGACGAACCCGCAACCCAAGGGCAAGTTGCGCATACCAAAGCAGCTCCCGGGGTAAGTTAGAGAAATAATTCGATCGAGGGGCGTGCTGCGAATAATAATCGGCCCCCCGGCCAGCACTACATATAAGTGCTGCAGCGACCAGTCGGAACGAAACGCAGTGTAGACCGGTCGGCTAGAGTAGAGCTTTTCAAAACTTAGCTGCTCAAACGGGAGCTGATCTGCTAGCCAGGAGACTGGAAGGCCCCGAAACAAGAAATTGCCGCGGACCAGGTTTTCGATAGTGGCAAGGTGCTCAGATGGTTTAGCCGTTTTAGCCATCTGCCCATTTTGCCATGGACTTAACAACTTTGCTTAATCTTAAAAAACTTCTATTTGCATTTCATTTTTTTTGGATTACATTTGAGTTCAATCTCATTTTGTGGCGAACTTCGATCCAAAAGGGGTATGTGCGATGACTGCTGGGCGATTTCGTCGATTATCGGTGCCATCTCGAAGAAATTTTGTGATTTGGCTCATAGGTGGGTTAGGCATTGTTTTGCTGGCAGCCTCTGGCCCTTACCTGATGACTCAATCTGCACTGGCTGATTTGACCTGGCAGGGGTGGCTCACGATTGCCATCACAGCAGCGGCCTTTTTGATGAATGCGCTCACCTCGCTGCCCGCAGAGGTGGTGTTTTTAGGCGGTGTGGGGGTTTTATTTCTCAGTGGCGTTGTGGATGAAGCCTCGGCCCTGTCTGGTTTTAGCAATGCGGGCATGATCACGGTGGGCGTCCTCTACATTGTGGTCAGTGGGCTGCAGCAGACGGGGGCGCTGGGATGGATTTCTCAACATGTCCTAGGGTTACCCAAAAGTCCGGGGCGAGCGATGCTGCGCCTGATGTTTCCGGTGTTGGGGCTGAGTGCATTTCTCAACAACACGCCGGTGGTGGCGATGTTTATCCCGGTGGTGAGTGATTGGTGTCGCAAGCTCCGCATCAGTCCCTCAAAGCTGATGATTCCGCTGAGCTACAGCGCTATCTTTGGGGGCATTTGTACCCTGATTGGCACCAGCACCAACCTGGTGGTGAATGGGCTGCTGATTTCTGAGGCGGGTCTGCCGGGGATGCGGGTGTTTGATATTGCCCTGGTGGGGGTCCCCTGTGCGATTGTGGGCATTGTCTATTTATGTTTGGTGGGTCGCTGGCTATTGCCCAAGCGCAAGGCCGCGATTAGCTACGGGGATGATATCCGCCAATATACGGTGGAGATGATTGTGGTGTCAGATAGCCCTCTAGCGGGGAAAACGGTGGAGCAGGCGGGGCTTCGCCATCTGCCTGGGCTCTATCTGGCTGAGATTGTGCGCGGGGTGCAGGTGATTCCGGCGGTGAGCCCTAAGGAAACGCTGCGCGAGCACGATCAGCTAGTGTTTGTGGGCGTGATTGACTCGATTTTGGATTTGCATCGACTGCGTGGCCTGCAACCGGCCACCGATCAGGTCTTTAAATTAAACACCCCCCGCTCTGAACGGGTTTTAGTTGAGGCGGTGGTGTCTAACACCTGTGCCCTGGTGGGTAAAACCATCCGTGAAGGCCAGTTTCGTACTCGCTATAACGCGGTGGTGCTGGCGGTGGCCCGCAACGGTGAGCGTCTGAGGGGCAAAATTGGTGATATCTCTCTGCGCCCTGGTGATACGCTTTTGATCGAGGCCAACTCGTCCTTTTTTGAGCGACAGCGGGTGTCCCAGGACTTTTATCTGGTCAGTAGCATCCCTGACTCTGAGCCGCTACGCCATGAAAAGGCTCCGGTGGCGCTGGTGATGCTGTTGATCATGGTTGTTTTGGCGGCCTTTGGGGTGTTAAACATGCTGCAGGCGGGCGTTTTAGCGGCTATTGGAATGTTGGCGGCGGGCTGCTGCTCACCCACCCGAGCGATGCGAAGCATTGAGTGGTCTGTGCTGTTGGTGATTGCAGCGGCCCTGGGTATGGGGAAAGCCATGGAGACGAGTGGGGCGGCTGGCGCGATCGCAACCACCCTCGTCGATCTGGCGGGCAGCAACCCCTGGCTAGCCCTGGTGGTGGTCTACTGCTGTACGATGCTGCTGACTGAAACCATTACGAATAATGCCGCTGCGGCGCTGATGTTTCCCATTGCCATGTCGCTCTCCAGCACGCTGGGGGTGAACCTGATGCCCTTTGCCGTGGCGATCATGCTAGCGGCGTCGGCCAGCTTTGCGACCCCGATTGGCTACCAAACGAACTTAATGGTCTACGGCCCTGGGGGCTATCGGTTTACCGATTTTACGAAGGTGGGTTTGCCTTTGAGTTTGCTGATGTGTTTGGTGACGGTGACCTTGACGCCCTTCTTTTTTCCCTTTTAGGGGAGAAATCGACAGGGTTGGAGCACCGCCATCGAGAGCAGATCTTCATAGGCGGCGGCTTCGATCACAAATGCCCCAAAGCGCTCCAGGTGCGGGTTCATCATTTGGGCGTCGAATAGGAGGAAGTGACGCGATCGCAAATGCGCCACCAGTTTTACCATCGCCACCTTTGACCCCTCTGAAATATTGAAAAACATCGACTCGCCGATAAACGCACCGCCGATAACGATGCCCAAGATCCCCCCCGCCAGCTGATCGCCCTGCCAGGTTTCAAAGCTATGCGCCCACCCCGCCCGATGCAGCTGGTGGTAAACCGCTTTAAGGTCCTCCGAAATCCAGGTTGTTTCACGATTGGCGCAACCCTCAACGACCTCGTCAAAAGCCTGATTAATCGCGACTCGAAACCGCTTTTGATTGAGTACCCGCCGCAGCGATTTAGGATAGCGAAACCGTTGATCGAGGGGAATCAGGGTCCGCTCTCGGCTGGAATACCACTCAAGGGTCTGCTCTGCCTCATCCGCCATTAAAAAATAGCCCTGGGCATAACATTGGATAATGTGAGGAACCGAAAAAGCCATAAACCGAAAAAGCTTACAGAGGAATTGTGCCATGACCGAGCCAATCGAATCGATTGTGCTGCCCCCCCCCCAGGACGCCCAGCAAGAAGGCGAATGGCTTAAGGCAACGCTGCACCGTTGGCTGGATATCGAATTTTTGCCCGAACCGATTAATGCCGAGATTGCCGAACGCGCGGCTCAGGTGTTTGTCCGTCAGCGGATGGAAGGGGAGAATGAATTGATTCCTCTGGTGATGGCAATTTTGACTGAGATGAAAGGGTTTGACTTTAGCCAAAGCTTTTACAGCGAGTTTGCCGTTGCGAATGCGGTAGGAGATTTATTGTTAGAAAGTCTGGGGATTGATAAGTGCTGTGGATCGCAATAGAGGATGACATGGCTCCTCTTCGCTTCTGGCACCGCTCTCTTTGAAGCGCTTAAGGATGTCACAGGCAAGCAAACCCTCAAAACCCTGGATGAATATGCCGTCCTGTTTGGTTTTATGAGCGTAGGGGTATTGGTATTATTGCCCGTGATTTTGCTGACTGGCGGGTTTCCTGTGCTGGGGCCAAATTTCGGCTGGGCGCTTTTGGTGGGGGGCAGTTTGAATATTCTGGCGTTCATTTTCTATGTGCGGGCGATCAAGATCGCAGATTTATCACTGACGGTGCCGCTGGTGACCCTGACGCCATTATTTTTGTTGGTGACCTCGCCCCTGATTGTGCAAGAGTGGCCAACTTGGGCAGATGGGGTCGGCGTCATTCTACTGGTGGTGGGCTCCTATGTGCTCAATTTGCGCACTCAAGGCCAGAGCTTTTGGACACCGCTGCTGACCCTTGTGCGCCATCAAGGCAGTCGGCTGATGCTTTGTGTCGCCTTTATTTGGAGCATCACCGCTAACTTCGATAAGATTGGCACGCTCAATTCCTCCCCGATGTTTTGGGCTATGTCGCTTTTTGCTGTTATTGCGGCAGGCATGGTGCCGTTTATGATCCAGCGTGGCCCCGCCGGGCTCTATGCCCTCAAAGCTGAGGCTAAGCTGCTGGCACTGACAGGGTGCTTTAATGCAGTCGGGATCGGCCTACAGTTTATGGCGCTACCCCTGGCCCCGGTTGCCCAGGTCGTGGCAGTCAAGCGGACTAGCACCCTAATTGCAGTCGTGTTAGGGCACTTTTTGTTTGATGAAAAAGGGCTGCGGGAAAGGCTATTGGGAGCAGCCATCATGGTAACGGGGGTAGCGATTATGGCTTTAGATTAGGCTGCGATCGCATAGTCAATCAGCTGCACCAATTTATGTCGTAGGGTTTCTAACCCCAGTCGTTTTGCGGCTGAGATAAAAACGGCTTGGGGATACTCCTCTTTGGCTAATGCCAGGGTGTCGCTATCGACATCATCAAGCTTGTTAAATACCAGTAAAATCGGGCCAGGGGTGGTGGGCATTTGCCCCAAAATGCCCATGACTGAGCGGATGTGATCCTGCCAGGCTGGGTGTGATAAATCCACCACGTGTAGCAGGGCATCCGCTTCGGTGACCTCCTCCAGGGTGGCGCGAAAGGCGTCCATGAGAGATGGGGGCAGGTCTTGGATAAACCCCACGGTGTCGGTCAGCACCAGGGATCGGGGTGGGTGCGTGATGTCGTCGGTCACGGTTAGGCGGCGGGTAGTGGGGTCGAGGGTAGCAAATAATTGATCAGCGGCATAGACCTTAGCATCGGTCAGGGTATTGAGCAAAGTAGACTTGCCTGCGTTGGTGTAACCCACCACTGCCACCGAGGGCACTGCCTGATGCTGGCGGTGCTGACGCAGCCGCGATCGATGGGCCTGAAGCTGATTGACGCCTTGCTGCAGGCGAGAAATCCGTTTTTGGATGGCGCGACGCTCGGTTTCTAGCTTAGTTTCACCGGGGCCTCGGGTGCCGATACCGCCCCCCAGTCGAGACATGGCCTGCCCGCGCCCGGTCAGTCGGGGCAGCTGATATTCAAGCTGGGCCAGCTCAACCTGGAGCTTGCCTGCGCCAGTTTTAGCCCGCTGGGCAAAAATATCGAGAATCACCTCAGTGCGATCCACCACTCGCACGCCAATGCGATTTTCGAGATTGCGGGCCTGGGCTGGGGATAAATCGCGGTCAAAGACCACCAGGCTGGCTCCCAGGGTTTGGGCCGACAGGGCGATCTCATCGACTTTACCAGCCCCCAAGACGGTTTGAGGGTGAGGGCGCGATCGCGTTTGATGCAAGGTTTCTAACACCTCACCTCCAGCCGTCTCTACCAGACGTGACAGCTCCTGTAGCCCATGTTGAAAGAGGGTTGGGGTAATCGTGCCGGTCATGAGCCCGACCAAGATCACCCGATCATGGGTGGCGTCCACCTGCTGGGCGATGAACAATCGCCGAAATTCGGCCTCCAGATTGTCAATCAGCTCATTAAAGTCTTGCTGAGATAGGTGCTCTAACGACAAGGGCTCAGACACCTCCCAGCGGGCATCGGTATCGGGCATCAAATGGGCCAGATAGGCATCTCGAATGTAGCCAGTTGCCCCGCCGCCTCGTCGTTGAAAGCCCCCGCCCGTCAGGGTCAACATCACCAGCGCGTCTAGCCGCTGTAGGGCCATGGCGGTCAAAGCCCCATTGGCAGGTTTCTCAAGCTTGAGCTGGGTGGCGATGCAGCGGATGCCACAGAGTCGCTCTGCGCCATAGCGAGGTAGGTCAACGGCGGGGATTTGGGTTTGTCTCGGTGTACCCACCCCCACCCTGATGACGTGGCCCCGCCGATCAACATAGGCGCAGACGGGCTGGTTAATCTCTGTGCTGACAGCGGCCAACCGCTGGGCAAACTCAGGCGTTGTAAAACAATCCCCCGGTAGCCGTTGGTGATAAATGCGCTTAAGCTGTTTGAGCTGACTGGGTTTGAGCCCTTTTAGCTCACCGTAGAGGGTTTCGATAGGCTTGACCTTTGCTTGAAAATATTGGACTGAACGTATTTGGACTGAAAATAATCCCAAAGCCGCAAACGGGCTGCTCCCATTTTATTGAATACTGAGGCGTGCAGAAGAGAGCAAGTTAGATTTTGTTACGCTAGTTTGCCATAGCTGGCGAGCGATCCCCAGGGCGGGTAGACTAGGGGATGTCTACAGACTAGAACATATGGACTAAATTACTTGGCTCGAGTAATTCAAGCCACGACCCCATACAGACCTATCGTTTGCCCCCCGGCAAAAACTACACGTTCAAAACTGACGTTCTAAAGCTGGATGTGGGTTTGTTCAAAAAACTCAATTATTGAGGCAACATCGCACTATGGGTTCCCATCGTAAGTCTGGCCGTCGCTCCATGCCCAAGCAATTTATTCAGCCCCAGCGCTACATTCGTTCAAAGTCTGGGGTTTATCAACAGCCTGATCCTGAAATCATCATCAATGCTAAAAAACTCAACACAATTTTGAACGCTTTGGAAGGCTTCTCAGAGTAAGTGACCTGGTTTGTCCTATTCAAGTAAATTATGGACCTCGACGAGTTGATGATTTTTTCTAGATCTGCTCGAGGAGATCGCGAGTTTTATAGAGGTTTGATGCCTTTGGGTTTACCAGGATAAGTCGCCAGCAAAGATGGCGACTTAGATCGGCCAAACAGTCTTTTCTTGATCTTTGAAAAGCTTCAAAAATAGGGCATTCTACTGTTTGCGCTAGGTTGCTTGTGTCCCCATTTTGGATTTCGTGCGCCTTCGAAGATAGGCGCTATGATGGTTCTCAAAAATCCCTTGCATTTAAGTTGACTCTGCTTTAGGGTCTATGTTGTTATAACCCGCGAACCGACATGAGTACTGAAGTTAAATCATCGGACGAACAGGTCAATACCCACGAAATCCCAGGGGAAACAGCTGGCTCAACCACCACCCAAGATTCCCTTGAGCAAGCTAAGAAAATTGCCTCACAGGTTTTTGGCCAACTGGGGGATGCACCTGATTATTTGGTAGACACTTTCAACGAATACAAGCGCCCAATTACGGTGATTGGCTTGGTGCTAGGGGCTTTGGTCGCTGTCAAGATGACTTTTGCTATCCTCAGTGCGATCAACGATATTCCAGTGTTAGCGCCCCTGTTTGAGTTGATTGGCCTGATCTACACCGGGTGGTTTATTTACCGCTATTTGGTCAAAGCAGACAATCGCAAAGAGCTGCTGGGCACGCTTTCGGCGACCAAAGATCAAATTATTGGCCGCAATTCTTAGGTGTTCAAAATCTAGCCTTTTGCAGAAAACTTTTGCTGAAACCTGTCTCTTGGAAGTGTTTGTGGTTTGATGCCCATCACGTTATCCGGAGGTGGGTTTCTTGTTTATGTTTTTGGGGTGTTTAAGAGGGAATCCGAACTCAGACCGCCATCCCTGTTCTTGGGATGGACTTTCTATACTAGAGGCATAGTAAACGGCCCCTTTAGAAAGCCCTAAACGTAATGCAGCAATTAAACAGCGACATCATGGGCGCAGTTGAGGCGCAAGGCTATCGGGTCACCATTGGTGATGTATCGACCCACACAGGTTTGGATCTGGCGCTGGCACAGCAGGGACTACTGGCGCTAGCTGCGGATACCCAGGCCCATATGCAGGTGGCTGAGACTGGCGATATTGCCTATGAGTTTCCCAAAAATTTCCGTGCTATCTTACGCAACAAGTACTGGCAGCTGCGCTTCAAAGCTGCTTGGGAGCAGGTGTGGGAGGTCTTGTTTTACCTGATTCGGATTTCATTTGGGGTGGTTTTGATGGTGTCGATTGTGATTGTGATCGCCGCCATTGTGATCTTGCAGATCGCGGCTCAGCAGTCCCAGGGCAACAATGACCGACGAGGTTATAGCAGCTCAGGGCCACGAATTGGGTTTAACCCTTATTTGTTTTTCTACTGGTTTGACTTTGATTTGAGGCGTCATCGAGGGGGGCGTCATCGAGGGAGCAGTCGGTCACGATCGCAACCACGCCAGCCCGGGGAGCTAGGTTTCCTGGAGGCGATTTTTTCATTTTTATTTGGGGATGGTGATCCTAATGCTGATCTTGAGGATCGTCGCTGGGGTGCGATCGCAACCGTGATCCGCAACTCTCGGGGGGCCGTCACCGCCGAGCAAATTGCGCCTTATCTAGATGAGCTAGGTAAGGGCTGGTCAGTTGAATATGAAGACTACATGCTACCCGTTCTGTCTCGGTTTAATGGTCAGCCTAAAGTCAGCCCCGAGGGAGATATGGTTTACCATTTTCCTGAGTTGCAGGTCACAGCTGCGGACCAAAAACGAGTGCCGGTCAATGACTTTTTACAAGAGGTGAGGCGACGCTTTACGGCTGCCACGTCAGACCAAGTGATGTTGTCTATTGGCCTGGGCAGTGTCAACTTTATTGCCGCCGTATTCCTAGGCATTCAGCTACAAAACCCCGACACGCTGGCTCAGGTGACTAATCTAGGGCCACAAATTAACAGCTTTATTGGTTTAATTCAGGCGATTTATTGGTTTTTGTGGGGCTATGGAGCTGCGTTTCTAGGCATTCCGCTGGTGCGGTACTTTTGGCTACAGCGTCAAAATCAAGCCATTGTGGCCCGCAACGGGCAAAGGCAGCAGCGTGCCCTCGCCTTAGCCGAGGGCGGTGAGCTGGTGCAGCGTAAGCTCCAATATGCCCAGCAGTACGCGTCTGAGACGGTGCTCGACAAATCCGATGCCGTCTATTCCACAGAGACAGACTTACTCGATCAGGAGCATAGCCAGCGAGATCGACTAGATGCTGAGTGGCAGCGGCGACTCGGACAATCTAATTCGTAATTCCCTTCATCAAGAAATTAGGGTAAAAAAAGGGGGCGCAACTTTTTTGCGCCCCCTCAATTAACCTTGGCAAATCAACTAACCTTGGCAAATCAACTTGCACCTATGTGCCAGTACTCTTGCTGTTAGTCTGAATGTACAAAATCAGCAGAAAAACCGTTGGCACAAAAACGAACAAAATACTCGCGACAAAACCCAGATTATTAACTTCCATCAGAACCCAGCCTCTCAGCTCTCAACAGCAATACCGACCCTTAGCATATCACTGTCTTTGGCTGCGATTAAATTCCCTTTTGGGGTGGGGAGTAGGGTCATGGAGCAGTCAAGGAGACTGTGTTGTGGGGTTAAGCACTCGGCTCTGCTGGCGTCTCCTCTGCGGTGGCAGCCTCTGGGGCTGGCTTGAGGGGCTCAACTGTTTTAGCCACAGACTTGGCGGGGGCCGATTTTGGAGCTTTGCCTTTTTTGTCGGGTTTGGTGATCACGCTAATCGGGCCATTGACGATGACCTGGCAGGCTAAACGGCAGTTGTCAGGGCGCTTTTTAAGCTTGCGCTCCTCGACTTTTGTGCGGGGCGATAAATTGTGCATCCCCTCGGCAATCTCAACCACACAGGTGCCGCACTGGCCATATCCGCCGCAGTTCGTCATCTTGCCCATAAAGGTATATAAGTCGATCCCATTCTCGATCGCCTTAAAGCGAAGGTTAGCCCCGTCAGCTGCAACAATCTCTTGTTCTTCTTTAACAAACTTAATAGTTGCCATCGACTACCTCTAATCCTAAGAATCTATTGACCTGAGCTGATTAAACCGGTCTGTTGTCTCTAGCCTAGCTTGCATTGAATCAGGCAGTCTAGTTACACTTCTTTATACGTTTTAATTTTTCTGGTTTGCCATTGTTATCGGTTAGGCACTGTCAGTCATTGAGAACCCGCCCTTGTGGGCGATGGTTGCTGACTCATATTTCTTGGGTTTGATGCCTTGGGGATTCTTAAATCTGGTAGCCTAATAGGTATTGGCAATCTTAATTTGCGGCTAACTTTTTTTGAAACCTAGGAGGAGGAGCGTAGTCAATGGGACTACCCTGGTACCGAGTACATACGGTCGTGCTGAACGATCCGGGACGGCTAATTAGTGTACACCTCATGCACACTGCGCTCGTGGCAGGTTGGGCGGGCTCAATGGCCTTGTTTGAGCTGGCTACTTTTGATCCGAGCGACCCTATCTTGAACCCCATGTGGCGTCAGGGCATGTTTGTGCTGCCCTTTATGGCGCGCCTCGGCGTCACTGGCTCTTGGGGTGGCTGGAGTGTAACTGGAGAAACCGGCATTAATCCGGGCTTTTGGTCATTTGAAGGTGTTGCGATCGCGCACATCGTGCTATCCGGTCTGCTATTTTTGGCAGCTGTTTGGCACTGGGTCTTTTGGGATCTAGAGCTGTTTAGAGACCCCCGCACGGGCGAATCTGCGCTAGACCTTCCCAAGATGTTTGGAATTCATTTATTTTTGTCGGGTCTGCTTTGCTTTGGCTTCGGAGCCTTCCACCTGACTGGCCTTTGGGGGCCGGGGATGTGGGTTTCTGATCCCTATGGGCTCACGGGGCACATTCAAGCAGTGGCTCCGGAGTGGGGGCCAGCGGGCTTTAACCCGTTTAACCCAGGGGGTGTGGTGGCTCACCACATTGCAGCGGGCGTTGTGGGCATTATTGCCGGCTTGTTTCACCTGACGGTGCGACCGCCCCAGCGTCTGTACAAGGCGTTACGCATGGGTAACATCGAGACGGTCCTCTCTAGCAGTATTGCTGCGGTTTTCTTCGCAGCTTTTGTGGTGGCTGGCACCATGTGGTATGGCAGTGCCACCACGCCTATCGAGCTGTTTGGTCCGACCCGCTACCAGTGGGATGGCAACTATTTCCAGCAAGAGATTGAGCGCCGGGTCCAAGCGGACGTCGCCGCAGGTCTCAGCCAGGAAGAAGCCTACGGCAAGATTCCTGAGAAGCTGGCCTTTTATGACTATGTGGGTAACAGCCCTGCCAAGGGGGGGTTATTCCGCGTCGGGCCGATGGTCAGTGGCGACGGCATCGCCGTCAGCTGGTTGGGTCACCCTGTCTTTAAAGACGGTGAGGGGCGTGTTTTAGAAGTGCGTCGTCTTCCCAACTTTTTTGAGACCTTCCCAGTCCTCTTGACCGACGCCGATGGCGTTGTTCGGGCTGATATCCCGTTCCGCCGGGCAGAGTCGAAGTACAGCTTTGAGCAGACCGGTGTGACCGCTACTTTTTATGGCGGTGAGCTTAACGGTAAGACCGTCACTGACCCGGCTGAGCTCAAGCTCTATGCCCGTAAGGCCCAGCTAGGTGAGCCATTTACCTTTGACCGCGAGACCCTCGACTCTGACGGGGTATTCCGCACCAGTCCAAGGGGTTGGTTTACTTACGGTCACGCAGTTTTCGCGCTACTGTTCTTCTTCGGTCATATCTGGCACGGGGCTCGAACACTGTACCGAGACGTATTTGCTGGGGTTGACCCCGATCTCTCCCCCGAGCAGGTGGAGTGGGGCTTCTTTGCCAAGGTGGGTGATAAATCTACCCAACAGCGAGAAACCAGTAACGTATAACTCCCTGGATTTTTCATAATCCGCGCGCTAACCCAGCGGTGCATGGTCAATCCTTGTACTGGCTGGGTTTGCGTTTTAGACCGCTCTAGTCTTAAGCAAATTGATTAGACTAAGCGCAGTCGATCAGATCTAACTTTCAACCTAAATAGGATCTCACCATGGAAAGTGTTGCTTACATTCTGATTTTTGCTTGCGTGATCGGGACTTTGTTCTTTGCGATCGCATTTCGTGAGCCACCCAAAATCACGAAGGACTAGTTTTTTTGTTTTCAAACCTTTTGGTTTGACTGAACTCAAATCCTTTGGTTTGGCATCATTTGAAGATAGGGGCTTGGCTTCTGGCAAATTAGTTTGCCACAATGGAGGTCAGCCTCTATTTTGTTCTTAATAGAATACGAAATATGGCCCTCGGAGGCAGTTAGCTATGCAGTGTCCCTTCTGCCAACATCCCAACAACCGCGTTTTAGAATCTCGCTCTGCTGAAAGCGGGCGCAGTATCCGTAGACGCCGGGAATGTTTGGACTGCAACCGTCGGTTTACGACTTACGAACGTATTGAGTACGTGCCAGTTACGATTATCAAGCGTAACGGCGATCGTGAATCCTTTGACCGTTCAAAGCTTTTGAGAGGCGTCGTGCGAGCATGTGAAAAAACCGGTATCGCTTTCCTTCAGCTAGAAGCCCTGGTTGAGGACATTGAGGCAGAGCTCCAACAAAGGGCTATCCGTGAAGTCGCCAGCGAAGAAATGGGTGAACTTGTGCTGTCGAGGCTAAAGGCGCTGAGCGAGGTGGCCTATGTACGTTTTGCGTCGGTCTATCGTCAATTTAGAGGCATCCGCGACTTTGCCGAGGCTTTGAATGATTTTGAAAAGCCTGATTTCGAGCCGCCTGCTAACTCAGCCGACATCTCTCGCTATCGCACGGAGGGAGAGCCTTCAGATACCCCCGTGTCAGTCAAATCAAGATAGTGGTGACAAGTGTTCTGAATTCGCCTAATATAAATAGTCTGTGACAAATTGCTCTCAGCAGGCAATCGTTCAAGTCTGTCTGAGATAAAATTTTGAAATGAGCTGGTGGCGGTACTTGTGTGAGCGGCCCGTTTGGGTAGCGCCCAATTTGGCGACACAATGCGGTTATTTGATTATGGAGAAAACAGTAGGAAACATCTAGCATGACCAATCAGGATACAAAAGAAACCGATATTGGTTTTACTCATGAAGATTTTGAAGCGCTTTTAGATACGTACGATTATCACTTTAGCCCAGGCGATATTGTAGCGGGGACTGTATTCAGCATCGAACCCAGGGGCGCATTGATTGATATTGGGGCTAAAACCGCTGCGTTTTTGCCTATTCAAGAAATGTCGATCAATCGGGTAGAAAGCTCCGACGAGGTTTTACAGTCCAACGAAACTCGTGAGTTCTTTATCCTGACTGATGAAAACGAAGATGGTCAGCTGACCCTATCGATTCGCCGGATTGAATACATGCGGGCTTGGGAGCGCGTACGCCAGCTGCAGACCGAGGATGCCACGGTTCGCTCTGATGTATTTGCAACCAACCGAGGCGGTGCCCTGGTGCGCATTGAGGGGCTGCGCGGGTTTATTCCGGGGTCTCACATCAGCACCCGTAAGCCCAAAGAAGATCTGGTGGGCGAAGCCCTGCCGCTCAAATTTTTAGAAGTCGATGAGGAGCGTAATCGACTGGTCTTGAGCCATCGTCGTGCCCTGGTTGAGCGTAAGATGAATGGCCTACAGGTGGGCGAAGTGGTGATTGGCACGGTCCGAGGCCTGAAGCCTTACGGGGCCTTTATCGACATCGGCGGTGTGAGCGGTTTGCTACACATTTCAGAGATATCCCACGACCACATTGATGCGCCTAATTCCGTCTTTAATGTCAATGACGAAATTAAGGTGATGATCATCGATCTCGATGCCGAGCGGGGGCGGATTTCGCTTTCCACGAAGCAGCTTGAGCCTGAGCCCGGCGACATGGTTAAGAATCCGGATCTGGTCTTTGAGAAAGCGGAAGAAATGGCTGAGCGCTATCGTCAGCAGCTTTTGAAAGCCGAAGCTGAGGCCCTGAATGGTACGGGAGAATCAGATTCTGCTGATGCTGCTAGCGACTACGCGCCCGAGGAAGCGATGGCCGCGGTTGACTAGTTCAATCTGGGATAATTTCTAAACTTGTCTGCCCAAATTGGCTGTAACGGGGTTGAGTTTACTGGCATTCAAGCGGTCATCTTTGACAAAGATGGTACCTTGGCTAAGGTAGATGCTTTTCTGAGTTTACTGGGTCAGCTTAGGGCCACTCAACTAGCCATCAAGGTTCCTGGTATTGAGACTGCTGTCTTAGACAGTTTTGGCTTAAAGCAGGGGTTAGACCCCGCTGGCCTATTGGCGGTGGCTAGCCGCTCTGACAACATCGTCGCGATCGCAGCCCATGTGGCTGCTACGGGGCGCGGGTGGCTAGCGTCACTGGCGATAGTTGAGTCGGCATTTTTAGCAGCTGAGCAAAAGCTGCCGCTTAAGGCTCCATTGACGCCGTTGGTCCCTGGGGCGCTCGATCTGTTGTCTCAATTGCACGCTGCCCAGCTTAAGTTGGGGCTGCTCTCATCAGATACCCAGGCCAATGTCGAGTCTTGGGTTGAAACCTATCAACTGAAAAGCTATTTTAGCTGTCTTCAGGGGGTCAGTGGGGCGCTCCCTAGCAAAACCCATCCTCATTTTTTGACCCAGGCCTGTCGCTCTATGCAGGTAGACCCAGCGGCGGTGCTAGTGATTGGCGACTCCGCGGCTGATCGAATGATGGCCGCTAATGCCGCTGGCTTTGTTGGGGTAACCGGAGGCTGGTCACGGTCCTTTGAAATTGTATCCCCTGAACCTTTCCCGAAGCCTCATGCCGCCGCAGTTGGGTTAGAGCAAATTAATGTCGTTCGGTGAGTGTGCTGCGCTATTGAAAACCATGCGCCCACTGTTTAGATATCGTTTAATCAATGCTGGTGTAATCGCTCTCACGGTGGCCTTGGGCTTGGGCAGTAAAGCTTACCGGGGCTGGGGAGCGGTCTGGGTGCGTGATTATGGCGGTGATATTATCTATGAAGTCTTTTGGATTTGGTTAATCGGGTTTTTTTGGCCTAAACAGCGGGTCAGGGGGGTTGCGATCGCAGTCTTTGTGATCACTTCTCTGATTGAATGCTCCCAGCTCATCCCATTTCCAGCCAGTTGGAAGGCCAACGTGCTGTGGCGGCTACTTCTGGGCACCCAATTTTCCTGGTGGGACTTTCCCCACTACGCGCTAGGCAGTCTCTTGGGGGGAGCGAGTTTGAGTGCCCTACTGGCTCAATTTGACCTAGGATCAAAGAAGTTAGCCAGATAACTTGATGTCACAGCTTCAAACTGCTCTAAAAGAATGGTCTGTCGCCGTTGAGGCCTTGGCCCAAGGCAAGACTATTTTGCTGTTGCGCAAAGGCGGTATCCGGGAGCAGGGGGGGCGATTTAGCGTGGCTGCCCAATCAGTCTTGCTGTATCCCACCTATGAGCACCAAAAAGATTGTCTGCTCAAATCTGACTATGCCCAACAGGTAAAGCCTGTGGAGCCTGGGTGGCATCCTGAAGCCGTCTCCTTAACTGCCTGGGCCGACATCACCGATATCTTAAAGCTTAGCCAATCCGTTTCAGGGGATTTAGGGCCGCAGATGAAGGCCCTCTTGCCGTTTCACATCTGGAATCCCACGTTTGTCACCGAGCGGTTGCGTTGGCAACCGGGCCAGCCCCTCTACGTTTTGCTGCTGAGGGTTTATCGACTGTCGACCCCGGTTGAGCTGGTGTGGCTACCCGAGTATGGTGGCTGTCGCTCCTGGCTCACCCTAGCGCAGACGGTTCAAACCAGAAAATCGCTGCCCGCCTTAACCCAAGACGCTTACCAGCAGAAGGTTCAGCAGATTTACGCGGCTTTGAACTAGTAGTTTGTCAATGTTCAATATTTGGATTTGATGGGTGAGTGCGCTGTGCTGGTGAGTCGTGCAAACCTTATCACCCAATCGCCTCACCGAAATTTTAAGCTTGACAAACTACTAGCGCCAGCCCTTAAAGCTTGACGTTCGGAGCCCCTCTCTGGCGACTCATGACAGGTCAGACTGCCCGACTAAGGCCTCTGCTTTTGCATCGGGTGCAGTGTCTTTTAAGACCGCTGAAGCGTTGCCCGTTGCAGCCTCCACAGTGAGGGTTGTGGCTGCTTCATCAGAGCCGCTTTGGGGCAACAAAGGGAGCAGTACCGTCACGGTGGTGCCCTGATCCTCACCAGCACTGTAGA
>JBCDDJ010000050.1:0-21978 GCA_039180385.1 Cyanobacteria bacterium P01_G01_bin.38
CCCAGCCATCTGATGCCGACTTTAATTGCGCAAGGGCTGCAGGGGAAATTGCCCCCACTGGTCAACCCAGACATTGCCCGTGACTATGTCTATGTGGACGATGTCAACGAGGCGTACATTTTGGCGGCGACTCGAGCCACCTCAGAGCGGGGAGTTGTTTACAATGTGGGCACCGGGATTCAGGTTCGATTAAGGGAGGTGGTCGAGGTAGCCTGCCGGGTTTTGGGGATCACCGCAGCGCCTGAGTGGGGCTCAATGCCCAACCGTCAGTGGGACTCTTCGGTGTGGATAGCCAATAATCATAAAATTCAAACAGAATTAGGCTGGTTTCCTCGGTATTCATTCGAGCAAGGCTTTAAATCAATGACAGATTGGTTTCAGCAACATCGACCCATCTCTGCATGAAAATTTTTCTCACCCTACTTCAAATTATTATCCAATTTTTTGCTAGCTGGACAGCCGCCTACCATTTTTCATTATTAATTCGCCTACCGGCTAAATTTACTTACGTCCCATTTCTATGCATTGTTTCCATAGTTCTATATTTATTTTATAAGGATAATTTAAAATCTTTGAAGCATCACAGATTTTGGCCGAAAGGTCAAGGCCTATCTGTTTTAGGGACATTTTTTTTCTGTCTTCTATTGGGAGAGCTAACGGTATTTATTTCCAGACCTAACCTCGATGACTTTAGTTATTTTCATCGAGTCCTGGTTCAGTTAGAAAATCTAGATCAACCCTTTTTTCTAGGTGATACAAGCCATAACATGGCTGGCTTACCTGCTTTGTCATTGATGCATGTTATGACGTCCTATGAGCCCCTGGTGGGATTACTGGCCAACTGGCTTGGACTTGATCCCTTATGGGTTTATCAAAATTTAATAGGATTGATTGTTGCTGCATTATTTCCGATTACATATATTTTGCTATATGAGCAACTGGGTCTAAGTCGATATGCTTCACTTTGGGCAGCAATAGCGGCTTCCCTATTCCTCTTATGGGATGGTAATCTACATCGATCATTTGGCAATTTTGCATTTACTCGCTGTTGGCAAGGCAAGGGAATTCTTATTACATTATTGATCCCTCTAGCAGGTTTATTTTGTATTCGTTTTCTGCGGTATCCCTCATGGCGAAAATTTAGCTTAATGGCGATGGTGGCCATTAGCGGGGTTGGCCTCAGTGGTTCGGGAGTTTTTTTGATTCCGCTGCTTATTTTTGCCATTGCTGCATCGTACGGTATTGCTTTTGGAAACTCCTGGCGACGTTGGAAAAGAAGTTTAATCGTATGTTTTGCTGCTTTCTATCCAGTTGGCATTGCGATCGCATTCAACATAAACCTGTTGCCTCCGCCCAGCAATGTATCCATTTGGATAGACGTATGGCCCAATAACTGGTGGCAAAATATCTTGCAACTTGTAATTGGGGATACTGAGACTCTCGTTCGTAATGTACTGATTTTGCTGATTTTGCCCTTGATGGGCCTATCTCAGCTAAATAGCCGCTTCTTGGTAGGGCTGTCGATTGTGCTGAGCCTGATGTTTGTTAATCCTTTGCTGGGCCCCGTCTGGCTAAGTTTAATCAAACCGGGTGCCTATTGGCGCTTAGCCTATCTGTTTCCACTGCCCTTATGTGCAGGGCTTATCGTCAGCCCTAATATTTGGAGAAAAATTAAGCATAGGGCCTGGCTCCGGGGCTTGCGAATTGGGATGGCGACAATGATAGGTTTGTCCTTTGTTCAAGCCTACCAGTTACCTGCACTGCCCCATAAGGATCCCCCTAAAGCTGACCCTATTTATTGGAAAATGCCTGGGGAATATAAACTTGTTAAGTCAGATCTGGCTTTTGCTCAAATGATTTCTGATCAGGTTTCTAATAGATCAGTCTTGACTTCAGAGCCAATGGTCGGCGTATTAGGTTTAATCAATTCAACCGTTCGTTTTGAAGCGACTCGCCCCGTTGAGACCATTCATATATTCCGCAATTTTAAGAACTCTGAATCTATCGGAGAAAATCGTGTTACAGCTCAAAAGACGACACAAACTTGTAAGCCGACAGCGGCATTCTGGCAGTCATTAGACAATGTCGATGCACTGATTATTCACAAATGCCCCCAGGAAGATTTTGACAATTTTTTAGAGCAACTTGCTGAACAGATGAAAGGATGGAAGATCGCAAATGAAGGTCCAAAATATACGCTATTTCTCTCTAATAAAACAAGGTTAGATCAGTGATTGCCATGACTTTTCTTTGATGGCTTAGAAGACTTTATGGCAAATCTTGCAGCAATTGATTTCTATTTTGTGGTCGTCAATTACCATTCGACTCCACTGATTCGGTTGTTAATTAGCTCAATTGAGGCGTTAGAACTACCGGAGGCCAGCCAAATTGACTATCAAATTTTAGCGGTCAACAATTCGCCGGAGGATACGGCCATTCACCAGCTGGCGACAATGGTCAAACAGCTCTCGGTGATAGAGGCCCAGGCAAATTTGGGATTTGGCCACGGTTGTAATTTGGCCTTACAGCAGATTTATCAAATTAACCCCAAAGCTTTGGTCTGGCTGATTAATCCAGATACGCTTTTATGCCCCAATGCCCTGGCGTATGTGAACGCAGCCCTAGCAGAAGAACCTGATATTGCCATCTTGGGCACTGGCATTACGGATACCCAGGGAGAAGCTTGGTTTAGTCGTGGCACGTTTAATCCGTGGCTCGGCTATATCGGTCACCGGGACAGTGACCGTCGGGCAGGCCATCGGGACGAGTCCATGAAACTATCGATGCCCAGCCGCTGGGTCTCGGGCTGTAGCCTGATTGTGAACCTGGCAAATTTTGCAGACTGTCCTCTATTTGATACTCGTTTCTTTTTGTACTACGAGGACAACGACCTCTGTGAGAGAGTCTTTCGAGCAGGATTAAAGGTCAGGGTCACCCGCGAAAGCCTGGTCATCCACGATGTCTCTGCCATTGTTCGACAAGATTGGAGCAATAAGTATAAAAATACGACCTTTGGCAGGCTTTTGTTTTTACAGACCCACGGCAAAATCACAGGTTTTTTAGTCAACATCGCTCTGATTATTGGCCTAATAGTAGTTTTTGGCCCGTTTAAACCAAGCGTTTCACAGGGGCGCGTTCAAGGGCTGTGGATGTTTTTATCCAAGGGCTTGCTGAGCAGAGGTTAACCGTTGAAAGGCACGCCCAGATCAAAGTTACAACCTAGCGGGTTCAAGTTGGGATTGTAGAAAGGATCTTGTTTGAGATAGGGCATGCCCTGATGTCGGTTGTGCAGGGCTTTTAGCTCCCAATTTTGCCAGGTGGCACCCCGGCTAACCGATTCATAATGGGTCAGTTGGGCCTGGGGGACCACCACATTGCGATAACCGGCTTGATGAGCTCTCAGGCACAGATCGACATCGTTAAAGTTGAGCGGTAGCCCTTCGTCAAAACCGCCGATTTCGTCAAAGACAGCTTTACGCATCATCAAGCAGGCAGCGGTGACGCCCAGGTAGTTGCGGGTCACCCCATTGGAGCCAAAATACCCTGGA
The DNA here is from genome assembly GCA_039180385.1 of Cyanobacteria bacterium P01_G01_bin.38. Lineage (GTDB taxonomy): Bacteria > Cyanobacteriota > Cyanobacteriia > Phormidesmidales > Phormidesmidaceae > SIO4C1. Next base: position 3,549 of record JBCDDJ010000050.1, read on the forward strand.
TGATCACCGGGGGCTTTGTGAAAGGCGTGGACCGGACGCCCCGCCAGCATCACAATGCCCACATGCTGAAGGCGACCGTCTGGGAAAAATAGTTTAGCGCCGACCGCCCCGATGTCGTCTTGCTGAGCCAGCTCAAGCATCAACTCTATCCAATGGGGGGTAAGCACTTCGATATCGTCGTTGAGCATCAGTAGAATGTCGCCCTGGGTGTGCGCGATCGCAAAATTCATCCGGTTTGAAAAATTAAAGGTGCGATCGCTATGCACCACCCGCACGTTTGACGCAGCAAATGATTTCAAAATAGCCGGGGAAATCTCATTCCCATCCACAATCACAATTTCATAGTTAGGATAGATTGTCAGTGCCCGAATACTTTGGAGACACTGCTCTAGCAGGCAAATCGAGCCGTTGGCGGTCTCCAGCCGTTTGGCCGCACTCGGAATCACGATACTCACCAGGGGCTGGGCCACCAACTGACGACGCACCTGAAAAAAGCCCGGTAGCGGCCCCTTATCCACCCATCCAGGATAGGGACTGCGCTGGATCATTTTCTCCAAAGCTAACTTGGCAGCTTCGGGGTAGGTGACATTCAGCTCAGCCTCGGAAACGTTCCCTATCTGTCGGTGATAGAGCACTTTAGGAATATGAGCCACCGTCTGGGCCTGCTCCAAAAACCGCAGGGTGAAATGCCACGGCTGAGCCGCATCCTGCCAGTCATAGAGGCCTCCCATCTGCTCGACCAGGCTGGCCCGGTAAATACTCAGTCCGCCAACGTACCCCAAAGCCTGAAAATACTCTGGAGCCCAATCCGGTTTGAAAAAAGGACAGATTCGCTCCCCCTGGGGGGTGATGCAATCTTCGTCAGCATAAATAAAATCAGCCTGGGGCTTTTTTTGAGTGAACCGACTAATCTCGTCCAAAGCACCTGCGGCTAATATCCCATTAGGATCAACCAGGACAAAATAGCTTTCTCCACCTGCGGTCAGCCGGATGGGTGAGTCTGATTGCGCCTTTGGTTGCAAATCTACAAAAGCGGCAGACACTGGTTCAGCTGATTGGAGCCATCTCGCGTAGCTAGGTTTTCTGAACCGGGTCCATAGGTGACCACACGTTCTTGCCAAGCCCTCGACGGCGTAGACTTGAGCCAGGGATTGCAGCTTGGTCAGCATTTCACCCATCCCTTGCTACCTACCCGGCCACGCCAGCTGAAAATGCGGATTTGCCACCGACAGATTGGGATTGTAGTACGGATCATTTTGCAAATAGCCCATCCCTGCGTAGCGGGCGTGCAGCATCGCCAACGCCTCTGGATCGGCCTTTCGCCCCCGACTGACCGACTCGTAATGTATCAGCTGGGCGTAGGGCGTTACGACGTTGCGATAGCCTGCCTGGTAAGCCCGCAGGCACAAATCGACATCGTTATAGTTGAGCGCAAATGCCTCATCAAAGCCGTTGAGTTCTTCAAAAACCGCCCGGCGGATCATCAAACAGGCTCCGGTCACCCCCAGGTAGTTGCGATTGACGAGATTAGAGCAGTAGTAGCCTTCGTGCCGCCCCGACCCATTCCAAAAGGCATGGGTGGGGTTGCCGTCTAAAATCAACACTCCGGCATGCTGGATATGCCCGTTGGGAAACAGCAGCTTGGCCCCAACCGCTGCGATCGCAGACTGCTGGGCCAGCTCCAACATCGACTCTATCCAATCTGGGGTGAGCACCTGCGTATCGTCATTGAGCATCAGCAAAACGCTACCCTGAGCCGCCTTTACCCCCAGGTTCATGCGTTCGGCAAAATTGAAGGGGCGATCGCAGCGGACCAGACTGAGCTTGGGGCCTTGGATGGCCTTGAGAACCGACTCCGGAATGTCGTCCCCGTCTACCACCACGATTTCATAGTTTTGGTAGGTGCTGAGCTGATAAATGCTGTCTAGACACTGTTGCAACAGACAAAGTGGTGGATGGGACTTTTTCAAAACCGCCCCGGCGCTGGGTATGATGATACTCACCAGCGGGGTGCCTTGAATATGGCGACGCACTCGAAAGTAGCCCGTTTTTGCCCCTGGCTCGACCCAGCCAGGGTAGGGGCTACGGTTTAGCATATCTTGTAGCGATCTTTGGGCAGCCTCGTAGGCCCAGGGCTTGGCCAACTCCCCTGAGGCCATTGACGTAGGCAGCGTTCGCCAGTGATACAGAACCTTGGGAATGTGATGAATGCGATCGGTTTGAGCTGCTACCCGCAGGGCCAAGTCCCAGTCTTGCGCACCGTCATACTCCCCTCGAAAGCCCCCCAGCTGCCGCACCAGGCTGACACGATACACACTCAGATGGCAAACATACATACAGGCATGGAGATAGTCCGGCGACCAGTCAGGCTTAAAGAAGGGAAGCTGACGTTTGCCCGCCGGGGTAATCTGGTCTTCGTCGGTGTAGATAAAATCAATATCTGGAAACTGCTGCCAACATTTGGCGATCTCGTAAAGGGCGTTGGGGGCCAGCTCATCATCGTGGTCTAACAAGGCGATAAACTCCCCTTTGGCAATATCAAGCGCGGCGTTGGTGGCTGCAGAGATGCCGCTGTTTTGTGCCAGGTATACCACTTGGATGCGGTCGTCCTGGGCGGCGTAGCGCGCTAAGAGGGGGCGAATGTGGTCAACGGTGGAAACGTCATCCGCCAGGCACAACTGCCATCGGGGGTAGCGCTGCGCTAGCACCGACTCAACTGCCTTGATGAGCCATCGGGCCTCCACGTTATAAACCGGCATCAAGATCGAAATCAAGGGCCAACTGGACTCAACCGGAGCAATTTGAGATCCTTGCTCAATTTGCTCTATCCGATGAATCCACTGAAAATATCGAGGCGACTTCAGCTTTAACTTCAGGCGCTGCAGCAGGCTCCAATATCCTTCAGTCTTGCCCAATTCTAACAGTGCCCTGATCCGGCTCAACATGGTTACAGGCTATCGAATCGAGAAGGATTGATGGGCAAATCGAGATAGGTGTTTGCTGTAGTAAGGATCATTTTCAATGAAATGGGGCCACTTTTTCTGCATATATTCAATCTCATGCTTGACCCGCGCTAACTTTTCGACAGTGTCTTCTATACCTCGACTCTTGGACTCATGATGGTAGAGCGAAACATGGGGTAAGTATACATTTCGGTAGCCTTTTTGGATGAGCTTAAAGCAAAAATCAACGTCATTAAAGGCAACGGCTAATGCCTCCTCTAGCCCGCCCACTTCTTGATAAATCGATGCTTTCACCATCAAACAGGCTCCTGTCAGGGCTGAGTAGTTATTCAGCGTATTGAGCTGATTAAAATACCCTGCGCTGTCTTTAGGCAAAAGCCTATGGCCGTGCCCCGCCACCACCCCACCCAGCCCGCCAATCACCCCTGCATGCTGGATGGTATTGTCGAGATAGAGCAGCTTTGGTCCCACTGCACCGATGCCATTTTGCTGCGCATATTCGACCATGGCTTTTAGCCAGTCGTGAGTGATTACCTCGGTATCATTATTCAGAAAGACAAAATATTGCCCCTGCGCTTTTGTGGTGGCAAAGTTATTGAGCTTTGAGTAGTTAAAAGGAATATCTAATACGAAATTTTTAAGCCTTCCTGAGAACGTATCTTCCCATTTATTAATAATTTCAATGGCGTCCCTTTCGGTGCTGCCGTTGTCTATTAAAAGGACTTCGTAATTTTTGTAGGTTGTTTTATTAGAGATAGAGTCTAAACATTTATCTAAAACAGGCCCCAGATCCCTGGTTGGGATGATAATACTGATCAGATCCTCGGTGGCTATCTGATATCGAACGATATAGTGATTGACCGCCCCCGGAACATCCACAACACTGCCTTGCTGCTGTCGTCTTTCAAGCGCATCCTCCAGAACCTTTCTAGAAACCGCTGGTTTAGGACCAGGAGGTTTAGAAATTTCGCGGGCGAGAGTATCTGCCTGCTCCAGACTCCCTTCGCCAGCAGGTTCAAGCCTGCGACAATGATAGAGCGCTTTAGCAATATGCCTGACCCGACTCGTCTTTTCTGTGAATCGAAGGACGAAATCATAGACATGGCTGCCTTCATACTCCGTTCTAAATCCGCCGATTTCCTCGAGAATAGAATGTCTGTAAACGCCCAGATTGCCTGTGTAAAACCTTGAGAGCAGCGATTCTGGGCTCCAGTCAGGCTTAAAGTAGGGGATACTCAGCTGCCCATTTGCTTGCAGGGTGTCTTCATCTGAGTACACCATGTCGGTGTCGCGGTGCTGATTGATTAGCCCCACAACCTCATATAGGGCATCTGGGGCAATTTTGTCGCCTTGATTTATCACCGCAATAAAATCACCCGTGGCCAGGCCCAAAGCGGTATTAAGACCGTCTGATAGACCCGCTGACCTCTGCTGATCAGCTGCTTTGATGCGAGGATCTGACGAGAGATATCCATCTAAGATCTTTTGAACCTGCGCCTGACCAAGACAGGCATTAACCATACATAGCTCCCAATCCGGGTAAACCTGAGTCAAAACGGACGCAACGGTAGCCCTCAGATAACTTACAGATGGCTCAAAAACAGGTAAAAGAAGGCTGATGAGAGGTCTGTATGCAAAACTTTGCTGTGCCTTAGACAGCTGTGTCAGGCGTGCAGGATTGGGATAGTGTCTCAAAAGCCACCCCTGGTAAGTTGGATCGGGACTCAGCGGCACCTGCAAGCTATCAGCTGTCCTGGTCATGGCCTCTGACATTCTCAGCTGCTCAGCCTCGACCAGCCCCAACGGCTTAGCATCCATGCCCTGAGCGGTCAGGTCTCGATCAGCATCGGAACTCAGCGTACCTAACTCTGGCCCACAAAGACGTTGAGTACGGGGCTGTTTTTGAAGCAGATCTGTCTGATTGGCCTCCAGTAAATGTTGCTCACTTAGCAATATCTTTTGTAGCTGATTATAATCAGGCATCTTTAGAAAAATCCTGCTGGCTGTGTCGGTTAAACCCTAAGGAAAATTGCTTCAACCTGATCCAACTTGCTCTTAGCTTCCAAAATAGGCTGCTTTCCATCCAGTCGATGATTTGCAAAGCGTGAGCCCACTTTGCTTGAGCCTCGCGCAGCTGTGATTGAGCCTTCCACCAGTTTTGCTGGGCTTCGTGCAGTAAGACTCGACTGGTTTTGAGGTCTTCCCTCAAGCTGCTGAGCTCTGCCTCTGTGGCGGTGAGTTGCGATCGCAAAGCCTCAACCTCTGAGGCATTCACTTCTGGGACATGCTCTGTGTCATTAATCCCTGAGGTATCACCCGTCAGAGCTGCTCCCCCCACAAACAAAAACGGTTGAGCCTGCCCTGCCTCTAGCTGAGACTGAAACACAAGTCTACAGTCGTGGAGCTTGAGCAAGAGTTCAGCGTTTTCTTGACTCACCTCCTTAACTAACTGACCGAATGCTTTATCGCCGTTTACATAAGCGTCATAAATGCTATCGAGCACTTCAGGCTTAGGAGATACGCCATCAGCCGCCGCTCTAGCCCAGCTAAATGTTTGCGTCACCCAACCTGAAATAGCCGGGTAGTTTGATAGATCATCCGCTAACTTATGATGCCTTAACCCAGGGTTCAAAAAGTGGTCGATCTCATCCCGATTCAGAGTCTCAAAATGCATCAGGTCCAGATTTAGCTCCGCTGATATTGTCCGAACAACATCGCTCCAATCTTTGAGTAAGCTATCGTAGCTGACAAAGACTCGCTTAAATTGGCGAGTAGCCCGCTCTGCCAGCAAAAAATGCTGGAGCCACAGGAGCAAAGAATGCGCTTTAAACAGCCCGTCGCGCCGCTCTAGAGAGGCAGCCACCTCTAAGGGATGTCTGATGGGTAGAACGAAGTAGGGTGCTATTTCTAGAGCCGCCAAGACCTCTAACCAAACTGGCAATAATTTACAAATTCTGGGATCCTTTAAAACGAAAAGCTGTGACGCTGAAAACTCATTTTCCAGCGTCATTGTTAACTTTTCACGGTAGGGTTTAATCTCCTCAGGCTTTTGCCAACCCTCTGGCAGCACAGACAGGTCATCCCATGAAGACTTTAGGTAAGCTAACAGCTCATCGTTAACCAACATAACTTTAGAAGATTCCCAAAAGCCCGTTTCATTATTGCCTGCTTGGGGGGGCATCAGCGTTTTGGGCAAGCTAACTCCGCAGAGATTTAGCACCCGAGTCAGCGCCGAGGTTCCACTGCGATGCATTCCCAATATAACAATAGCTTTTTTCAAAAAATCCTGTTTCATGAAAGATATGAACACACAATACAATCTTACTATGGAAAGATAGATTGTTTGAAAATTGGCTAACGGCTCAAATCCAAAAAAATGCCAATATATTTAATTTTAGCTGTATATTTAGTTGACTTTATTGCAGCTTTAAGCTGTTTTAGTCAAGCTTTAACCAATCGGAAAAATCCCTATCAAAATAACTAGACATCTTTTGGATATCTTGCTGATATAAATCGATTAGAAACGGCTTTAAAGAATCTCGAATGTGGATTGAGTTTGCGATCGCGTCAGTAGAAAATCGAACCGCACTGCGCGGGCGAATAACTTCTGCCAGATCTGTATCTGACATTGACTGCCAAAAGCCTGTATCAACCCCTAAATGTGCAGACAATGATGTAAGCACCCGCCTCGGCTCTGCCAAAATATCGTCAAAGAAAATAACATGAAGCGAATCAACCGGAAAAACACGGCTCCACCTTTCAATAGTACCCAGATAATCACTCCGCATCCGAGATCCCTGGGACAGAAAATGATCCCTGAACCATTGGTCAGAGGCTTCGTAATCGAACATGGTTGAGTATCGGAGGGCCATCTGCGCCGATGACCAAGCTCGCTCAATAGGATTGCGAACGCTATAAAACAGACGGAGTTGAGGCGCTTTGGTATAGATTTGCTGGATAGTGTCAACGTCTAACATGCCGTAAGCCGGCGTGATCTCACCCTGCTTTATCGACTGAGCCACCTCTGGAAATAAACTCAGCCAGTCTTTCACACCCCTCTGCTCTTCGGTACTATTCCAGAAATGGACTTCTTTACCTGCGGGGAACCGAATATGGGGATGTTTGCTCAGGTTCTTAAACAGCCAGGTAGTGGCGGCCTTTTGAGCACCAATTCCGAGGAAATCAATCAAGACTGGCAGCGCTCCTCCATATCTGCATCGCTCCCTTATCATAAGCAGTCAAGCTTCTCAAGCCAAATAGAACCCCCTGTATTTTTTAAGCAGTCTGACATATTAGCACCCAACCAATCGCGATGAAAGCGCACAATAAAGTCTACAAATAGTCTAATTTTAAAGACGTTATTGTACTGTAGAAAAGCGCGAAGAATATACTGCTCATTCCAAGCACGCCCAGCCTCTAACCATCGATCTGGATACTCAAGCGGGTAAAAAATGTCGTGAATGTGGATAAATACCCCTTTCTTAATCAGAGGTAAAACTTCAAAGAACAGCTTATTTACATCACTACCCGCTTTGCCAACATGGGTCGAGTCGATGAATAATATATCACCGGCGTCAAGGGAGGAAAAGATTGAGCTATCAACCTCTTGAAGACGAGCTCCCACAATCGTGATTCGTTCAAAATCACCTGATTTTAACAGAGATTTTAATAGTTGAGGATACGGTTCAATAAATGTACAGTCTATTGAATTATCAAAGAAGTATTCGTTCGTATCCAACATCATACAAGAAGAATATCCAGATCCTACTTCAATAATTTTTTTAGGCTTTAGATATCGGATAAAACAATGGAGAAAGATAGAATCTGGATATGAATAAGCTGGATTATCGTAATGAAATCGAAATTTTTCAGATTTACCAGACTGAAATGGGAGCGTCTGATAAAAAGTCTTGAAGGTCTCAAGCAAAGCTAACTGCTCTGCTTCATTAAGCTGAATCCCGGCAATCCCCTTTAAACTAAAATCTATGACAGATTTTGCATAGGCAATATCGTCTTCAGACGGCACACATGAGTAAAAATGTCCAGAGGGCACAAACTCCCTATTAACTCTCTTTAAGCGAAACTCATTAGACGACGTTATCAGGTTAATAATATCGAGTCTGGACACGCCCTGTCGAAGCTTTTGCTCGTAATGATACCTGCTATCCGGATCACTTTTGCGGCCTAGCAGCGATTCATAACAAAATTCCAAAAAGTGCTCATCATCCAGATCCTGAATCGACTGAGCACTTTTAAGAATGCTCGGAATCGCAGAGGGTAAAGATTTTCCTCGTCCGAGTATATTTCGCTCAATATATTCTTTCAACTTTGAAAGGGGTAAAAAAAACATTGAGTGCCTATGATAAATGTTGATTTCAAAAATAAACTAAGGTTTTAAGCTATTTAGTAACGGCACATCAAATCAGTCTATCAAGTTGGCTTCTTAGCCACTATAGGTAAACTCCAATTGACTTTATGAATAATCCCATACTCCAATACATCTTCGTCAAATACTCGGATCTCCTGAAAGCCTGCTGCCTCTAGTTGATGTATGACATCATTCCTGCAAAAAACCCTCATCTCTAACGTTGTACCTGGACCGCCATGAAAGACTAAATCCTTATAAGTTTCAAATTGGCCATCGCTTTTTCGATTGATTAAAACATACTCTTCGTCTTTAAATTTTATAACTTGATACTCTTGCAAATCTGGGAAGTGTTCTCGCGTGGCCTCTTCATTAGTAAAGGGAACCGTCAGGATTAAACTGCCGCCCGGTTTGAGCAGATTAAAAGCACCTAAAAATGCGCTTGATGACGGAGGAGGGACATGCTCAAAAACATCACTTGAAATAATAAAGTCATACTTAGAGAAAGCTTCTTCAGAAGGATTGGCGATGTCTAAGAAAGGTTCTTGATGAAAAAAAGTATTAGTATAGCTAAACTGCTTTTCTAAAAGCTTTGCATATCCATCCCAGTCACTCAAGCCAGCCCCCACAATATGTTTATTCTTAGGAAGTCTGGTTAAAGGCATAGCCCGGTTAAAGAGAGAAAGGCTTAATAAATAAGCGATTGATCTCATTCGAACAGTTGAGCTACATTTCTTGCAAGATTGAACTTCCCGATCAATTTTTTCAATAGGGCAGGACGTCTTAGTACCGCAAACATTGCATAAAAAAGCGATATTCTCACGCGATCTGAACATTATTTTTGAGACCTCCGAAGCTTTTGTGACCATATCGAATCCTTCTACCCTCTAAAACCTACGTCTATGCTTTTTTATAAAAAGACAAACAATTATTTAGCATAGCTTAAACACTCAAAGTTTATAGTCCTCTAGTCTTTTGGCCCTCAAACTTAAAGCCTCCTCATATATTTTCATATCTATATAATTGACACTTTTTATCTCTTCGATTAACGCCTTATCCGCCAGGATAGACTCTTTTTCTTTTTGATAAGAAGGATATCTGTTTGTATTTAACTTCTGATCCCTCTTAGCAGAGCGTGGCAATCTGACATGCATGAGTCCTGCTAAATCCTGAATGTCTTGTCCAAAAAACTCTTGAACGCCCACAAAGTAAAACTTCTTGAGGTCTACACCATTTAGGTAGCCATTTGAGATACTATTTTTAATCCTATTGAGATGACAAAAATCATAAAAGGAAGGTTTCTGTTTAATGAAAGCCGCATGTAATCCACCCGGATCGTCTTGAAAATTTTCCTGATTCATCCAGAAAAAATAATGCGATATAAGCCTTTCTACAGGATTCCTAAGCCAAACAATCATCTTTGCTTTTGGGAAACTCGAAGAATACTTGTTGGCATGAAAATGGCCATGTACAACTTTTGTTTGCGGAGAAATTTCGTGCAGGCTGTCCTGAATACTTGCAAAATTATAATCAGAATAGATTTGGTTTTTTGAATAGATTTTCTGCAGGAACAGTGTTCCAAAGGCTGAGCCAGCCGTTTTTGGAATATGCACTGAGACGATTTCAACCATGCTGCTTTATTTTACTCCTTAACTTACCTGCCATCCTTAATAGTCGATACTTTCTAGCTATTAGAGCCTTGCATTCTAACCTGAGTAGAGAACCTCAGCTTCTCTTATATAAAAGCAATTAAAAAATATTTTCTAAGCCATTTTATAAACATAAGCTTTTGACGCCTGAAACAAACAAAATCAGGAGGATATTTTATTCAACATATTTATTATTTTGGGTGAAATAGTTTCCACAGAAAAGTTTTCTGTGGCTGCCTTTAAGCTTTGGGTTGAGAAAAGTTTCCAGCGCTCGGGTGAAGAATAAATTTCAAAGACTAAGTTGCAGAAGTTGTCCGGTGAGTTAGCAACGGCAACGTTAACACCATCAGTTAACCCCATCCCCTCGGTTGCAATGCTGGTAGCAACGACAGGTACTCCAAAGCTCAAACTAGAAACAATCTTTCCTTTCATACCTGCGCCATATCTTATAGGAGCGACAGATAGCTTTACTGTTTCAAACAGGGACGATAACTCAGGAATAAATCCTCTCACAATCACGTCTTTAGATGATAGATCTTTGATCCTATCAGGCATATTTGAACCGGCAATAATGAATTTACACTCTGGCAACTTTCTCTTAATCAGAGGCCAAATGGTATAAACAAAATGCTCAACTGCATCAGTGTTTGGAGGATGGGAAAATCCACCAATGAAACAAATGTCTTTGCGGCTTTCGAATGGATTTTGGCAGCCAGGAATCTCTCGAATAATTGGGATAACAGCTGTCTGGGCAGAGGGGACGTATTGTTTGACGATGGCCGCTTCCTTTTCGGTGATTAAAATCGTCAGATCGCATTCTTTCACAACTCGAAGTTCTTGAAGCTTTAACTCGTCTAAATCACGGCGATTTCCTTTCGATTGATTGACTTGTAACTCCCTAGCAAATCTCAAAAAATGTAGATCAACTGTATTAAAAATAAGTTTTGCCTGGGGAGCATAGCGCATTACATCGTCAATGATCTGGGCAGCAACCGTCACTCGCGACAGCACAATGACGTCAAACTGAGCACCGTGGGCGCTGAGATACTGCTCAATTGAGTTTAAGTAGGGCCTATACCAGCATTCGATGCCTAACCTTTGGAGGGTTTCGGTGTAGGAGCCCAGATAATTTTGATTAAAAACCGGCAGAAAGGTAACACCCCACCCGTCCTCACAGGCGGTTTTAAGAAAGTGAAAGGTGTCAGCTGAGCCTGAGTCTTTATCAGGGGTAGGAGTTAAGGCATCAATCCACAGCAGTCGGCGCAGCTTGTGGGGTTTCCAAACAGAGAACTGAGGCGTGTTGGGTTTGGGACGCTTAGATAACTCAGATTGCCAGCGCTGTTTAAATTTGGGCTGATTGATCAGCTGGTACCGCTTCGTCCCAACCGTCAAATCGGTCCCAGAACTGATACCTTCGAAGTGAATCAGTTTAGAAAAGGGCGTGTAGATGGTTTTGTAACCAGCCTCCCTGACCCGAAAGGCTAAATCGGTATCTTCGTAGTAAGCCGGTCTATAGCACTCATCAAACCCGCCGAGCTGATGCCAGAGCCGTTGTGCAACCGCAATGGAGGCCCCAGAGCAGTAGTCTGTTTCTCGAACAAAGTTATAGCGACAGTGGTTAGGATTGTCACCTCGGCCATAGTTCCAACCCGAGGCATCTTCAAAGATCAGCCCGCCTGCTTCCTGTAGCGTCCCATCTGAAGACAGCAGCATAGAGCCGACGAGACCGATTTTATTGTTATTCTCTAATGGGGTTAGCAGTTCTTCTAACCAGTCAGAGAAAGGTGCGGTGTCGTTGTTTAGAAAAACAAGATACTTGCCCCGGGCGTGGCGACTGGCGATATTGCAATTTAACAAAAACCCCATATTTTGCTCGTGACGAATATATCTTACCCCTTTGACTTCACTCAGAATTTCTTCGGTTTCGTCGCTGGAGCAATCGTCAGCGATAAGCACCTCAAAGGAATAAGTCTGGGTCTGAGTGGTGAGGGCTTTAAGGCAGCGTAGTGTGTATTCGCTCTGATTAAAGACAGGAATCAAGATAGTGGCATCTGGTTGCGCAGACTCAGGGAAAGTAATATTTTTGGCTTCTTCTTTCAGGCTTTTAAGCAGACGCAGTTTTTTGGAAATAGCTTCAATTTCTTTTTTAGAAACGGACAAGGCATCTGGTGCAGTTGAGCGACACTCTGATTTTCCGTAGAGAAAGTAATGAATTAGCGGGTTCATCCCAGACTGTTTAACGTCTGGATATCGGTCTAGATAATATTGGGTGTCAAAAGAACCATTCGGATTTCGGCCTTCTGAGACGCCAAAGGCTAGATAGTGTTGCAGGGCATCTATACCTGCGGCCGCGACATCGGGATTGGCGCTGAGATAATAATCGTCATCAAACAGACCGCTAGCTCGGATTTTTCCGGCCAGTTGCTTTTGGCGATAGGAGCGTCCATCAAAGATAGAAGCCAACTGATTAACGTGCCGCCCTATCCAACTAGACTTAATCTGTTTTAGAAGAGCATCTTTAGAAATTTGCTTGCCTTTCTGGTGCATGTTTAAGCTAACGGAAGGTTATCAGGGGATCAACGGTCTGGTTTCTGACTCAGATTTTCTAGCTCTAAACATTGGTCCGATAAAGTAGGGCTTTCTTTGGGTGATTTAGAAGAATGATGTTATGTGTCATCTAGCAGGGGGATCTGGGTAAGCAGAGAGGCTTAGGTCATTTTCTGTGATTTTAATGTCCATGTGACCTGAAGAAGCCCCGAGCGAAAAATCAATTGGGCCACTGCGAGTGCGGTCGGAATGGGGGGCTATCCTGAACATAATCGCGTCTAGGATGCGATGAAGATGCTCTCTTTTGTCACCTATCCAACCGGAAGCGCCTGCGTTGATTAAATAGGTGCCAGGGTTGAGCCAGGTTTTAAACTGAAAAGTCACTTTAAGTTGCATACCTGGATGCACCTGATCAATGCCGCCATTGGGTAGTGGATGGGTTGTAATGCCGCCCAGCTCTACACCTTTTATGGTTTTAATTAGCATCCCGCAGCAAACTTTATGAGCAGACTGGGTAATCAAAACCTCGTAACAGTATTGATAGGTTTGTCTGGGTTGCAGAATATTAACCTGTTCACCGGCTGCATTCAAGATTCTAGGGTTGACAATCCTGGCTCCTTGAGTGACGTACTCTACCGTGCTCTGAGGTTTTAAGTTGGGGTCAAAATACTCATCAGTCACCGGCAGAGTGAGGGGCGCAGGGGGATGACTGTCAGGTGGTAAATTGGGACTGATATCAAGAAGATCTAGCTGCCTGAGGTCGCGGCGGATGGCCCTGGCCTCATCAGGGGGCGCATAGACAAACCTCTGATAGTAGCTGGTGACGGCTTTGGCATCTGCGCTCAGCAGCCGCTCACCTGCGTCAATGAGTACGGCGTGGTCACATAGTTCGACAACCGTACTAAGGGCATGGGAGACAAACAAAATGGTACAGCCTCGCTCTCGGATCGTTTCCATGCGGGCAAAGCATTTGCGTTGGAAAGCAGCATCTCCCACAGCCAGTACTTCGTCAATGATCAACACGTCGGGGTTGACGCTGCTGGCAACAGCAAAGGCGAGTCTGGCTCGCATGCCGCTGGAGTAGGTTTTGACGGGCTGGTCTAAAAAGTGCCCGATATCGGCAAAGGCGACAATTGAGTCAAATCGAGCTTCGAGGGTGGCCTGGTCTAAACCAAGCAGACGCCCATTAAAAAACACATTCTGCCGTCCGGTAAACTCTGGGTTGAAACCACTGCCTAGCTCTAGAAGGGCCGCTACCCGGCCATTGACACAGACCTGGCCTGAGGTAGGCTGTAGCGTGCCAGTAATAATCTTGAGCAGCGTGCTTTTGCCAGCACCGTTGCGGCCCAAGACGCCCCAGGTTTGGCCCTTGGGAATGTCTAGCGTGATGTTTCGGAGCGCCCAAAACTCTTTGGCGTAATTTTTGCTGGAGAATAAAATCTCCTTGAGACGGTCGGCAGGGTGCTGATAGCGCTTAAAGACCTTAGAGACCTGTTTGATCGAAATGGCAATGGCATCAGACATGGTGTTTAAAGTTCGCTACAGCACATCGGCAAAGGCCGGACTCAGCTTTTGGTAACATCGATATCCCACCAGGAACACACAGCCAGAAATCACGGTCGCCACGCACCACACTGACCAATGGGTCATATCACCAGTGAGTACCATGTCGCGGTGGCTGGCTGCGATCGCAGCCAGCGGATTGCACCAAAATACCAGGCTTTGAAACGGCTGAGGAATCAAATCAGCCGGATATAAAATTGGGGTGGCGTAAAACCAGAGGTTCAGCAAAATTGCCAGGGCTTGTGGAATATCTCTCAAGAAAACAGTCAACCCCGCCATTAGGTACCCCAAGCCACTGGTGATCAAGAGTAAAGGCAGCCACACTAGAGGCAAGAGCAACAGTGTGCTGTGTATCGTCTGGGTCAGCAGGGCCACAAACACAATCAAGGCCACCGTTCCAAAAGAACTTTCGATAAAGGCCACCAGCACTGGCACCAGAGGGATCAGCTCGATCGGGAACACCACCTTAGTAATCAAATTTTGCTGCTGCAAAATTGAGCGGGCGGCTGCACTTAGGCCGTTTACAAAGGTTAGCCAGGGAATGAACCCGGCAAATAGCCAGATGCCAAAGGTAAAGCTGCGATCGCCCCCCGGCAGACCTTGCCCTGACAGCTTGACATTGAGCACAATTGAAAAAACGTACGTATAAATGAGCAGCTGTGAAATTTGCCGGATCAGTGGCCAGAGGTTACCCAACACCGACCCCTTGTACTTCGCCTCCAGACTTCGCTGGACCAGCGTTTTGAGAAGATCTAACTTACCCCACTGGGCGTGACTCAGCGGTAGCCAGGCTTTGAGGCGTTTTGTCTTTGACCACAGCCATTTTGCTGAGCGCAAGCGACCTGCCTCCTTTCAAAGATTATTGGTTATTGATCATACACATTGATGCCGCTGATCTCGACCCTGACTCGTTTATTGTGGCCCTTGAATTTTATCCGGATCAATCCCCAAAGCCCAAAGCCGCTCTGCTAATGCATCGGCCCACTGCTATGCTTGATCGGCTTTTTGCTCAGCCTGCTGCCAGCATTCTCGCAGCTCATCGGGAATCAGTAATCTGCCCCGTTTCCAGCTTATAAAAGGCAATCAGATACCCCCAGCCCTTCATATAGCTCGTACTTAATGCCTTCGTCTTTTTGACGAGTAACGGCTCAGGTGGTCATAGGTTTCGGCCACTGGCTTGCCGTCGCCAGTTGGATAGATAATTGCTGATGGAGGGTTGGAGCGCGCCGTAATTACTGTCATCATGTCCCCCAGGCTATTAGAAAAGGCTGTTTCTATCGCTATTCTAGCCAGGAGTGCCTCAAAAGCCGCCATGAAGACAGCGATCGTCCATGAATGGTTTACAACCCACGCCGGGTCCGAGAAGGTCGTAGAACACATCTTGCGGCTGTATCCAGATGCGGATCTGTATAGCCTGGTGGATTTTTTGCCAACTGAGCTGCGCGCGTTTATCCAAAACAAGCCCGTTCAAACCTCGTTCATACAGAACCTGCCCTGGGCTAAACGGCGCTTTCGCACCTATCTGCCGCTGATGCCCCTGGCGGTGGAGCAGTTTGACCTGTCGGCCTACGATCTGGTGATTTCGAGCAACCATGCGGTAGCGAAAGGCGTCCTCACCGGCCCCCATCAGCTGCACCTGAGCTATGTGCATACGCCTGTGCGCTACGGATGGGATTTGCAGCACCAGTATTTGGCCCAGGCGAATCTAACCCAGGGCCCCAAGAGCGCGCTTACCCGCTTAATATTGCACTATCTGCGCCTGTGGGACGGTGCCAGCGCCAATCGGGTAGATCGGTTTATGGCCAACTCAACCTTTATCGCCAACCGGATTTGGAAGGTGTATCGTCGTAAAGCTCAGGTGATTTATCCGCCAGTGGATATTCAACGGTTTCGGTGGGACTGCCCCCGCGAGGATTTTTATCTGACGGTGTCGCGGTTTGTGCCCTATAAGCGCGTGGATTTAACAGTGCAGGCCTTTAACCAACTGGGGCTACCGCTGGTGGTAATTGGGGACGGGCCTAACCGCACCCAGATAAAGGCGTTAGCCCAGGGCAATGTGCAGCTCCTGGGAGCCCAACCCGATGCCGTGGTTGAGGACTACTTGCAGCGCTGTAGGTCGTTTATCTTCCCCGCTGAGGAGGATTTTGGCATCACCCTGGTCGAAGCCCAAGCGGCAGGAGCCCCGGTGATTGCCTACGGGCGAGGTGGGGCGACTGAAACGGTGATTTCGGGTCAGACTGGGCTACTCTTTAGCGAACAGACAGTTGACAGTCTGGTACAGGCGGTTAAAACATTTGAGATGGGCATGTCTGAATTTGAGGTGAGCCAGATTCGTCAAAATGCCGAGAAATTTTCCACGGAACGGTTTCGTCACGACTTCAAAACGTTCGTAGATGACAGTTGGGTGCGCTTTTTGGAGGGTGATCGCCTAGAGTAGTTACGGTGCGCCTATGGCTAAAGCAATGACCATCTACCAGCCTGCCAATCGCGCGATCGCAACCCTCCGCGTTGCGACCCGCCCCCATTACATGATTGCGGCCTTGGTGGCTGTAGATGGCATCTGTCTGAGTTTAGCCGGGGCCACCAGTGTGTCCTTGAGGCTGTTCTTAAACGGGGAATTTCATCCATCGACCTATTGGCAGCTATGGCCCATTGTCGGCCTGTTTTTATTAGCCTACGGTCTAGCGGGGCTATATCCAGGTCAGGCAATTAGCCCAGTCGAAGAGCTCCGCCGCCTGACGCTCGCCACCACCCTCCTCTATCTGTCCCTGGGGTCAGCCATTTTTCTATTTCGCGAATTAAAGCTCTACTCTCGGGCCGCTTTTTTGATGTCTTGGGGGCTATCGTTGCTGCTGGTGCTGCTAGGGCGCTATGGACTCAGGGCCCTATGTGCCAGGCAACCCTGGTGGGGCTACCCGGTGCTGGTGATGGGGGCTGGAACCACCGGAGAGATGGTGGTGCGGACCCTGCAACGGCAGCCAGAGTTGGGGCTAAAACCCGTCGCCATCCTGGATGATGACGTCGGCAAGCATGGCATGCTGGCCCAGGTACCGGTGCTAGGAGCCCTGTCCATGGCCCCCGAACTAAGGCAAATGCTCAAAATTCCCTATGCCATTGTGGCGATGCCTGGTGTCCATCGAGATCGGCTGATGTGGCTGCTGGGGCGCTATGGACGCACCTTTCCTCACCTGCTGATCATTCCTGACTTGTTTGGCATGGCGAGTCTATGGGTTGGAGCCCGCGATCTGGGAGGGGTACTTGGGCTAGAGGCTCGGCAGCAGCTATTGCTGCCCGGGCCAAAATTAGTAAAGTATCTGCTGGATAAAGTTTTAACCGTGGTGACCGGTCTACTGTCACTACCGATTATTGCCCTAATTGCGCTGCTGATCCGCCTGGACTCACCGGGGCCGGTTTTCTATGGTCAAACCCGCATTGGTAAGGGGGGTCGTCCGTTTATCGCCTGGAAATTTCGCTCCATGGTGCCCAATGCCGATCAGGTGCTCCAACACTATCTCAAGCAACATCCAGAACTCCTGGATTTGTGGGAACGGGACCACAAACTCAAGTATGATCCGAGGATTACCCGGCTGGGGCACTTTTTGCGACGAACCAGTTTAGATGAGCTGCCCCAGCTGTGGAATGTCCTCCAGGGAGAAATGAGCCTGGTCGGCCCTCGCCCCATCGTTCATGAGGAAGTTTGGCGCTACGGGGATCGATTTGAACTCTATTTGCAAGTATTACCGGGGGTTACGGGGCTTTGGCAGGTTTCGGGACGCAACAACATCACCTACGAAGAGCGGGTCAACCTGGATGCTTACTATGTCCGCAACTGGTCAGTGTGGCTGGATGTTCATATTTTGATTCGCACGGTGTGGGTTGTTTTAATCGGTGATGGCGCGTATTAACGTTAATGGGCTGCGGGGTGGGGTTTGGGGGCGTTGGCCCAACCCTTCTCAAGACTGGATTTGGCTGTTTGCGTTTTTGGTGTTGCCGTTTGCGAGCTATCTAAGCCTAGGGCTACTCGGCATCTTGCTCCTAACGGCCCTTTTTAACCGAGCCGATCGGATTGTGTCGGTACTCTGGCAACAGGGGTTTTTGCTATTGACCGGGGGTCTGATCCTCAGTGCGTCATTCGCCCTGGAGCCGGGGAATGCCTTTTTGCAAATCGCTAATTTTGTGCCCTATTTTCTGCTATTCGCCGGGTTGCAGACCTGGGATGGGCTGGCGAAACAAGCAGTTTCTAAACTGGATATCTTAGCCAAAGCACTGCTGCTGACCTCTATCCCCATTAGCCTGCTGGGGTTGTTTGAGTATGCGATTCAGTTTCCTACGATCGCACCCCA
>JBCDDJ010000051.1:0-21805 GCA_039180385.1 Cyanobacteria bacterium P01_G01_bin.38
CCTTTGCGAGTCTTTTCACTATCGGCTGGCGCGGCAGCTAGGGCAGCTTGCCCCGGCCCGAGTCATCGTGTCAGAGACGATTGCGGAGCAGCTCTCAGCCGCCAAATCTCAGTCAGGCCAACGATGGGGAGACATTAAGCATCCCCGACTAGAAACAGGGTTGGAGCCCAATTTTATTATCAATCTGGTCAATGGGCATCCTAGTCTCGAAGCCTGAGTTAAATCTGTGAAATCGTTGCCATACCGTTCAATTGTCCTGTGCAGTTTGCTGCTATTTTTGGGAGTGACCTGTTATCGCTCCAAACCGATTGAAGAGTCTGCTCAGTTAGTGGTGAGTAAGGCTGACGTGCCAAAAACAACGCCTACAGTCGCCCCTCAAGCTGCCCCCGCGGCCAGTCCCCGAAAACCGCTATCCGGTCAAACAGATCCAGGGTCAGCATTGGCCAGTCGGCTGTGCCACGGGGCAATGCCCGGCAGCAATGGCGTCATTTTGACGAATTTTCAGTTGATTCGGAATGAAATTGACTTAGAGGGCGAAGACCACCTGGTTGGCTGTGTGATCAATCAGGGAAAGCGCTCAGTCACAATTCATAAACTGGCCTACACGGTCGCAGGGGAAAGCGCTGGTTTTGACACCATCTCTCTCAACATGGGAAAAAAACGCCTGGTCCCGGGACAAAGATTTCCCTGGCGCTCAGGCTTCTTTTTGGATGATCACGCCGATATTATCTACCTGAGCTCCTTAACCGTTAGCTGGGAAAACGGCGAAACCGAAGAAATTAAGCTAACTAGAAGCATTAATTGATAATTTGCTGGAAATAATTTACCGGGCCGCTGATTGCTGATCGGCATACATCGCCTGCAACACCAGGGCCGGGTCAACCCAACTGCCCTGATACTTGAGACCCCAGTGCAAATGTGGCCCCGTGGTGCGACCGGTCATGCCAACGCGGCCAACGGGCTGGCCAGTAGCAATGTCAGCCCCTTCGCGAATGCGTAGGCTACCCCCGTTATCAACAAATACTCGCTGCCCATGCTCGGTGGTGATATATCCCTGCATGTGACAATAAATGTGGGTCCAGTCACCGGACTCGACCACTACTGAGGTGCCGCAGGCGCTGTCGTCAGAGACTTCGACAACGCGACCGCCCCACCAGTTGCGGATATAGCTCCCCGTGGGGGCGGCAATATCGAGACCGTAGTGAAACTGGCTACCCCCATAGGGGGAGTTGCGATACCCAAATGGCGATGTATAGGCTTGGAAATTTTCGACCGGGAAAGAAGCCACGCTCCAGGGACTGCTGGCTATAGCAACCTGGGTTTCTGCGGCTACCCCTTCGCGATAGGAAGGCGATAGCATCTCGGCGGCGCTCCAGATGGAAAAACCAGCTAGCAGCAACAAACTACAGTAGGACCAAAACCGGCGGGGGCGCGACGGGGCCTTCTTTAAGGCTTTCTTTTTTGGGTGTGGAGTATGAACAGGCTTCATACAAGGTGAGGAAACGATAGATAGGAGGTTAACAGATTTCTTCGTCACTGGGCAGCGTATTCAGAGAGGCTTCAAAGTCTTTATACAATCTAAACCCATGAGTCAGAGAAAAATAACTAACGCTTTGAAAAATTAGCGCACACTGAAAAATTAACTGGCGATAGCCTACCCTAAATCGGGACAGATGACTATGCAATTTGGGATTTTAATATTTCTTCGTAAATGGTAGCTGTGCCCACCTTAGACTGCCCTTGGACTGGCAGATACATCACACTTTCCTGATTTGGGCCATTTTTGAGTTTTGGCGGAGGCACAAACCCACTTCCTGGAAAAGACACAGCCTCAGTATCTAACGACCAGAATCTTTGATTTAAAGGGACCATTCCCCATCCAGATGAAGGTGTGCTGCACCCAACCGTCCGACTAAGAGACTGTGCTCAAAGCGGACATTAGGGTGCCCAGCAGCTGCGCGCATAGTCTTGGCCGGGCTTCTTCGCAGCGTTTTGTTGCCTTAGGCAGGACTTACTAAGATGCTTTCGCCATCGACCTCAACCGTATAGGTCGCGAGGGGCAGACCGGCTGGGCCTTGGGTGACCGCCCCATCTGGGGCAAATAAGGAGCTGTGGCAGGGGCATACAAATAAGCCCTGGGCCGCTTTCCAATCGACATTGCAGCCCTGGTGGGTGCATTTAGGATTGACGGCCACGATCTCGTCAGGGCTATCGGGTGGACGGACGATCAATACAGGGCCCACGCCAGCAGACTCGTTCAAAATTTGGCCGTTAGCGTCCAGATCGGCGACGGTGCCTACGGCTTCAGGCCCGCCAGGGGCCGCGTCGGCGGTTTCGGTTGGGGTGGTTTCAACTGGAGTCGTTTCGGCTGGATCGGTTTCGGTTGGGTCAGTTTCGGCAGTTGGGGGAGTCCCAGGGTTGCAGGCTGCGATAGCAACTGGTAAGGACGCGGCCAAACTGCCTACCCCAATCCAGGTCATAAATTCTCGTCGATCCATAAAAGATCCCTCTCAAAATTTCTTAGAGCGTAGCAGTGAGGGCTGATTTATGAGCATTTAGTTTTTTCTCAATAAGGCAGCTTCCCTCGCCTCAAGCAGTTTAACTTGGGCGATGAGGGCAGTCACATTTTCTTGCTCAATCTTCAGTTCGGCCTGTAATTTATCGGCCATTTTCGCTTTAGCAATAATACGGGTCAGCCTTTCAGTTGGGCTACCTTCCCCCCAACGCTGACGATCGCTGATTTCGGCGACCAGCGCTTCGTCTAGAGGTAGGTTGAATGGTTGAATATTGGCCGGGATAGGTTGAATGTTGGCTGGGCTGGGTTGAATGTTAGTTGGGCTGGGTTGAATGTTAGTTGGGATAGGTTGGGTATTGGCCGGGCTGGGTTGGCTATTGGCTGGGGTAGATTCGTTTAGCGTAAATGCTGGGCGAGCATTCTGACGCTTGGGAGGAGAGCCGATTTTTTGACGGCTATCCGTCGAGAGTCTTGATGCACTGGCGCGTAAAATCAAGTGAGCGACGTGCTCGTTGACAATCCCCGTCGGGGTTTTTCGCTTGCAGGCTAAGGGCTCAAGTATCGGGTGCTCCTGAAAATAGGCTCGCATCGCCGTTTCGTACTTAGCCAGCCAACTGGGTAATGCAGACGGTTGGTAAGTCTCAACTAACCAGGCAATCTCTTCTTTGCAGAGCGCTTCTACCGCACCCACATAGGTCGCTTCGGATAGACGCACTAAGAATGAAATAATCCTGGCTTCGGGGGTTTCTTTGGACTGTTCTAGCTCTAAAAATTTTCGAAAATCCTCGATCTCTCCAGTCATTGAGCCAAAGTCCTTAGCGATATCTATTCTTTATTGGTAAGAGATATATTTATAGACGGCAATAACTTTCATACACAAATTATATAAAGATTGTGTATGGCATCGCTATATCCACCCTCTATTCCATCCCTTCAATCGGCGCAAACCCCTGCCGCTGTATATTCTCTGTCACATGCCGGGGTTCTAGAAACTGGAGCAGGTAGTCTGGTCCCCCGGCTTTGGAGCCCACCCCTGAGAGCTTAAAGCCGCCGAAGGGCTGTCGGGCCACAATCGCCCCGGTGATACCGCGATTGATATAGAGGTTGCCCACCTCAAACTCGGCCTGGACCCGCTCGATGTGGTTGGGGGTGCGGGAATAAAGCCCCCCGGTGAGGGCATAGTCGGTGCCGTTAGCGATGGTGAGGGCTTCGTCAAAGCTGTCGGCTTTGATCACGGCCACCACCGGGCCAAAGATTTCTGCCTGGGCGATTTTGGCGTCAGGTGCAATGTCGGTAAAGATGGTCGGTCCAACGAAGTAGCCATCTTCGGGAGCCTCCATTGCCAGGGCAACCTGCCCCTCTTGTTTGCCGGTCTCTATATATTGACGAATGCGATCGCGGGCGGTGGCGTCAATCACGGGGCCAACACTGATGGCCGGATCGGCGGCGGGGCCAATATTCAGGGAGCGGGTGGCCTCAACCAGTCGCTCGACAAAGGCATCGTGGATAGACGACAGCACAATCACCCGCGAGCAGGCCGAGCATTTTTGCCCACTGTAGCCAAAGGCGGAGTAGACGACTCCCTGCACTGCCTGGTCGAGGTCGGCGCTGTCATCAATGATGATGGCGTTTTTGCCCCCCATCTCCGCAATCACCCGCTTAAGATGTTTTTGACCGGGTTTAACCTGAGCGGCCTCGGCGTAGATCTGACAGCCCACCTCGCGAGAGCCGGTAAAGGCGATCAAATGGACATCGGGGTGGTTGACCAGGTGTGCCCCAACGGTGGATCCTTTGGCGTAGACCAGTTGCAAAACGCCTTTGGGAATGCCAGCTTCTACCAAAATCTCGACCAGTTTTGCCGCAATCACAGAAGCCGTTTCCGCCGGTTTGAGCATCGTGCAGTTGCCGGTGACTAAGGCGGCGACGGTCATGCCGGTGGCGATCGCCAGGGGAAAGTTCCACGGCGAAATCACCAGGGCCAACCCCCGAGGAAAATATCGATAGCGGTTATTTTCCCCCGCCAGGTCGTAGCTGACGCCCTGGCTGAGCCGCACCATCTCATCGGCATAGTAGCGGCAAAAGTCGATCGCCTCTGACACCTCAGCATCGGCCTGCCTTACGGCTTTACCCACCTCTAGCACCATCCAGGCAGACAGCTCGGCTCGACGGGTCTCCATGATCTCCGCAGCGCGGTACAGACAGTTGGCCCGTTCTTGGGCTGGGGTCTGCTGCCAGGCAGGAAACGCCGCTTTAGCGGCAGCAATCGCCCGGTCAGCCTGGTCTTGACTGAGCAAACCAATGTGACCCACCACTTCTGCAGGCTTGGATGGGTTGACCGACTGTACTCGGGTCTCGGTTTTGAGAGCTTCGCCATCTACCCAGGGCCAGTAAGCTCGCCCCAGGGCATCGCGCACGGTTGCCATCGCCTGCTGGGCTGTCTGGCGGGCGGTGACCTCGGCGTAGTCGGTATCCGCAGCGGCCCCCTTCAGACCAGACGGACTATGTAAGGGCACCTGCGCTGGCTGGGTGTCTATCTCAGCAAAGTTGGGCTTGGCGATCAGGTCTTCAACCGGGCGTTCTTCGAGGTTTTGACGCAAGAAGGAGGTATTGGCGGTATTCTCGAGCAGCCGCCGGATCAGGTAGGCCATCCCCGGAATCAGCTCGCCGTAGGGGCAATAAACCCGCACCCGATAGCCCTCATCTACCATGGCCTTAGCTAGCTTGTCGGCCATGCCGTAGAGCACCTGTAGCTCAAACCGGCGTTGGGGAATCTTGAGTGCTTTGGCAATGGCCATGGCGTGGGCCTGCGATCGCACATTGTGGCTGCCAATCGCGGCATAGAGTACCTCGTGATTTTCCATCAGCAGTTCGGTCATGCGCTCAAAATTGGCATCGGTCGAGATTTTCTCTCGATAGACCGGCTGTGGCCAATGGTTCTGAATCGCCTTAATCGTTTCCTGGTCCCAATAGGCCCCTTTAACCAAACGCACAGTGACGGGGGTGCCCCGCTCTTTGGCCCAGGTAACCAGCCCCTTGAGGTCGTCATAGCTATCGCGCAGATAGGCCTGTAGCGTTACTCCAATGTCGCTGCGGTCTTTAAACTCGGGCTCGGTCAGCACCGATTTGAGAATCTCCAGGGTCAGCGTCTTGTAAACGTACTGCTCCATATCAAAGTGGACCGCTACCCTAAATTTCTGAGCCGCTCGCAGCAGGGTGCGGATGCGAGCGCTAACCTTAGCCTCAGTCCCCGTCGGGTCCAGGGGGTCAAATTGGGAATAAAAAGCGGTGAGTTTTACCGAAACTTGGACCTTGGGCAGATCAATCCCGTCTACGGCATCCACCCCCTCAATAGTGGGCCAGCTCTGGCTGGTGGACGAGAGAGTCTCCATCAGTTGCAAGTATCGTCCCAGGTAGGCTTCGGCTTCGGTTTCGGTGACGACCGCCTCTCCGAGTAAATCGAGGGTGAAAGTAAAACGCTGTTTCCTTAACTGCTCCAGGGTTTTGCTCACCTGCTCAACGGTTTCCCCGGCGATATATTTTTTGGCCAGGGTTTCAACCGCCCCCGAAAGGGTTGAGGCTGCAATCTGCGCCGGCATTGAGTCGGGCTGGGAGAAGTTCAGCAGGCCCTTAAGGGCACTGGGCAACTCCACCTCATCTTGACCGAGGTAATCTTGCAGGTGTCGGGCAATGTCGGCTTTGGTGTGCAGAGCAGGCAGACAATCAATCAGTTGAAACAACTGGACCCGCAAGCCTGGGTTGGACATGGCAAACCCCAACATTTTGTCATCCCAGCGCACCTGGTCGCGTACCTGGGCAAACCAACGCCGATCGCGGGTTTTAGCCAGTAACGCCTTGGCAATGGCTTGGGTCTGGGCTTCGTAGGTTGAAGGGGGCGCTTGTGTGATCATGGGCAAGACTCCTGGTTCCTGGCTGCTGGGCGCTGACTGTCAGCCAGCATGCTTTTGGTTATGTCGTCACCCTCAAGGAAGGTGACCTATCTCTATTTTGCGGGCTAGACGGGGTCACCTTCAGCAAACATAAAACTTGTTTGCAACTTGTTAAACGTCGCCTGTGTGCTCAAGAGAGCAGGTGTGATTATTTAGTAGCCAGGGTTTGAACCTTTTGCAAAATCAGTTCTGGGTTGATCGGTTTGGTAATAAAGTTATCAAACCCTAAGCTTTGAGCCATTTTAAGGTGGGTGGGGTGCTCATCTTCTAACAGGGCCAATAGCTGAATGCCAGCAGTGGTGACCTGACGCCTGAGGTCTTCTAAAAGATAGCGGCTACTGCTACTCACTAGATTAGGATTGATGATAAGCACGACGGGTTGTAAAATCTCGACCTGGTTGACGATGCGAGAGCCCTCGATCAGCCAAATCACCTGATAGTCGGCGGCGGTGAGCATATCACAGATCAAACTGGCGCTGTTTTCATCTTCTTCGAGCAGTAAGATACGCCCGGTAACCGGTTCAAGTGAGGTTTCTTCGTCAGGGATAGCCACACGCCCGTCCTGGCGCTGTAGGGGAATCCGCACGGTAAAAATTGCACCCTTACCGGTTTGGGAAATCACTTGAATGGAACCGCTGTGCAGATCTACCAGCTGTTTAGTCAGGGCTAGCCCGAGGCCAGTGCCTGCATATTGGCGCTGACGGGTGGTTTCGAGCTGCTTAAATTTTTCAAACAGCAGCGGTTGTTGGTCCGCCGGAATGCCAATCCCGGTATCTTCGACCTGGAGGATAGCGCAGTGAGGTTCTCGCCAAATCCGCAGACTGACCCGCCCCCGGGGTTGGGTAAACTTAACCGCATTACTGAGCAAATTGGCGAGTATCTGGCGCAGTCGTCGGGCATCTGCCACAAAGTAATCGTCTTTTTCGTTGGGGATGCGTAGATCTAGCTTGAGGTCAAGGTGGGCCTCCTCGGCCTGCTTACGAAATTGCTCCAGGGCAGTGCGGGCCAAATTAGCCAGGGAAAACTCACTGACCTCTAAGACAATGCGACCTGACTCAATTTTGGCGACCTCTAAAATGTCGTTGATCATATCGAGCAGCTGCTCGCCGCTGCGGTGAATCGTATTGAGATAATCCCGCTGGCGACCATTCAGCTCGCCAAAGGACCACCGCAGCAGGGTGGCTGACATGCCGATGATGTAGGTCAGTGGCGTGCGCAGCTCATGGCTCATGGTGGCCAAAAATTCGCTCTTAGTGAGGTTGGCCGCTTCTGCGGCGATCAGGGCATCTTGCAGGGCCTGGGTGCGGTCGGTGATGCTGACTTCTAAGGTTTCTTTGCGTTCACGCAGTTGATGATAGAGCTGGGACTGGCTAACTGCGATCGCAAGGTGCTCTGCAATCTGCTGTAAAAAGGCCAGCTCCCAGTCTTGCCAATGGCGAGGATGATGGCATTGATGGGCAATAATTAACCCCCACAGCTGCCCTTGTACTAAAATCGGGGCAATCAGCTTTGACTTGACCTGCCGAGCTTCTAAAAACTCGATTAGGCAGGGTGAATGGTGATAGTAAGTGGCAATATCATCCACTGCAAGGGGCTGGCCTGAGTGATACCGTTCTTGACAAATTGGCTCACTCTTAAAGCAAGATTTTTCAACGGAGTCGAGTACCGATATAATCGCGTCAGACGCCCTGGACTCATAAGTGACGGCTCCCTCCAAAGTCGAGAACTTTAGATGGTTGGGTGACAGGCCAGCCGCCTCTAGCTGATTCGGGATGATTTTGTCATCACTGAAAAACTGGTATAAAACAAGGCGGTCTGCAGAGAGGAATTCCCGGACCTGATCAACTGTGGTTTCTAAAATGACGGGCAAATCTAGGCTGTGGCGGATCCGGGTGACCACCTGATTTAGCAAGATACTTTGCTTGAGTTGCTGATCTAATGCCTGCTGGGCCGGTTGTTGGCCTGAGAGATAGTCTGCCAGCGACAAAATCAACCACGACGATGGGGTAGGTTGGATATCAGCTAACTGTTGATGACACTGCTCAAGGGTCTTTGCCACGGCCTGAGGCAGGGGAGCCGACTGATTGAGGTGCTCCAGAAACGACTCAACGACGGCCCGCTCAAAACTCAACGCTACTTGATAAGTGTCAGTCACTTGGGCGGTTTTAGGGGCAGTTTTGGAGGCAATCTCAGGGGCGATGGCCCCAGACCGGGCTTTGGTCACCGCCTTGTCTGCGGTCACCGCTTGCGCCGCAGGTTTACCCACCAGCAGCACGCAATCCTGGGGTAAAACCAACAGGCTAAACCAGATCGCTGGGGCCACTGTTCTTGGACCAGCCGGGTTTGAATGAACCGGGTTTGGGCCAGCCGGGCTTAGATTAGCCGATAGGGGTTGCCGAACGGACAAATGCTGTTCGGTCAAAAAGAGGCTACCGGGAAGGCGACCCTGCTGCTGCAAAAAGTCTCTGACTTGCTCAAAGGTCGCCAGGGGGAAATTTTCATAGCAAATCAGTTGCTCAAAGTCGGGCATAGCAATTGTGCAAGGCCTATCAAGCCTTTAGTTTGGCGTTTCCTCAACGGGTGAGGCAGATTAGATAGCTGTCTACTTAAGCTGTACCGTTCTGACTGGGGAAAGCGGTGAGGCTTCGACGGTGAACTCAGCCAACCCGCTCAGCCGAACTAGCCGGAAGTCAGAATTTGAACAGTCGGCAGAATTCCGCTTTGAACTGGAGTCTGGATGCTAGATTTTGACGTCTACCGCAGGGGTCATCTCTCGATTTAATCTGGCACCCAAGATCAAGAAATCAGTCGGCAACAGGCTAAAACAGGAGATACTGAAAAACGTTTGTTAAAAGCACATTTGCAATTGGTGGCATCATCCTAGCGCTAGGATGACCCAAGCCTGCCGAATAACTATACTTCTTTCACATTTGATGGCATGCATCGATTAGCAGCGATGCCGGGGGGCTGGGTCCCCGGTGGACAAGACGGCGTCATCTTTATTGAGCAAACCCCAGCCCCGCTGATTGTTTTGACCGCAGCCGATACCGACATTCAAGGACTGCACCGGGCAACGACAGGGCTCCCGGATGCTTTTTGCCAGGTGCGTGTGGCTAACCTGCTTAACCTACAGCAGCAGCTCACCCTTGATACCTATGCCGAGTCGGTCCTCAGTCACGCCCAAATAATTGTGGTGAGAATGTTGGGGGGGCGTGCCTATTGGCCCTATGGGTTAGAAGTGCTTAAAGCGCTGGCCGACGAAAAAGACATTGCCCTCTGGGTGCTGCCCGGCGATGACCAACCTGACTTAGATTTGATGAGCCATTCCACCGTGCCGCTGGCTCAGGTCAATCAACTTTGGCGATATTTTACCGAAGGCGGACCGCAAAACCTGGGTCATGCTCTTTCATATGTTTGCGATCGCGTCCTGCAAACCGACTACGCGCCGCCGTCCCCCCAGCGGATTCCCAAAGTGGGGATTTATCGTGCCCCAGATGACGAAATATTTCGCCAGCGGGATTCAGAAATGGGAGGCAGGGGAGGCTTGGCCCCGATTTTGTTTTACCGCTCGCACTATGTCGCGGGTAATCTGGCTCCGATCGATGCCCTCTATGATGCGCTGAGTCAGCGGGGATTGGCTCCCATCGCCATTTACGTTTCCTCCCTCAAGGCTCCTGAAAACCAGGCAGACCTCAAACAAATCCTCAAGACTTACGGGGCCGCTGCCGTTATTCTCAACACCACGAGTTTTGCCATTGCCCAGTTGGAGGGCCCCCAGACCTCCCTATGGCAGCAGCTTGACGCCCCTGTCTTACAAGTTATCCTGAGTGGCGGCACAGCAGAGCAATGGCAAGCCCAACCCCTGGGCCTCTCACCCCGTGATATGGCCATGAATGTCGCCCTGCCCGAAGTCGATGGCCGGATCATCACCCGCGCTGTGTCCTTCAAGACCGTTGCCCAAACCAGTTCGGCGTTAGAGACCGATCTGGTGACCTACGAGCCGGTGGCCGATCGGATCGATTTTGTCGCGGAGTTGGCCGCCAATTGGGTGAAGCTGAGGAATAAGCCTGCGTGCGATCGCAAAATCGCCCTGATTTTAGCCAACTACCCCAACCGCGACGGTCGCCTCGCCAACGGTGTCGGCCTTGACACCCCCGCCAGCTGTGTTGAAATTTTCAAGTCATTGCAAGCCACAGGCTACACACTGTCGGATATTCCCCCCGACGGCGATACCCTGATTCAGCAGCTCACCCAGGGCGTGACGAATGATCCAGAAGGAGACGGCTGGCGCATTGTGGGGCAGTCGCTGTCTATTCAGGACTATCAAGATTTCTTCGGGCAGCTTCCTGGGGCGGTGCAGCGGGCGATTTGCGATCGCTGGGGGTCTCCCGACCGGGAATTAACCGACCCAGCTATCCCGATTTCGGGCCTACAGCTCGGTAATATCTTCATCGGCATCCAGCCCAGCCGCGGCTATGACCTCGACCCCAGCCTCAACTACCACGCCCCAGACCTTGAGCCCACCCATCGCTACCTGGCCTTTTATCACTGGCTGCGCACCGTCTTTGAGGCCGACGCCATCATCCACGTCGGCAAACACGGCAATCTAGAATGGCTTCCCGGCAAAAGCATCGCCCTCTCGAATACCTGCTACCCCGAAATCGCCCTCGGGCCGATGCCCCACCTTTATCCTTTTATCGTCAACGATCCCGGCGAAGGAGCCCAGACCAAACGCCGCGCCCAGGCTGTGATCATTGACCACCTCACCCCACCCCTGACCCGTGCCGAGCTATACGGCCCCCTGGCCCAGCTCGAAAGCCTGGTGGATGAGTATTACGATGCGCAGACGCTAGATCCTTCGAGGGTGCCGGTGATTGGAGGGAAGATTTGGGAGGTGTTGGTGGAGGCGAGTTTGGTTGGGGAATTGGGGGAAGGGGGAAAGGGGAAGGGGGAAGGGGAAGGAGGCAGGGGGGCAGAGGGGGCAGAGGGGGCAGAGGGGGCACGCCCATTACCCATTACCCATTACCCACCACCCATTACCCAAATCCAAAATCCAAAATCCAAAATCCAAAATCCCCTGACCGACCTCCTCCCCCGCCTCGACGGCTACCTCTGCGAACTCAAAGAAGCCCAAATCCGCGACGGGTTGCACATATTTGGCCAGTGCCCGAGGGGGCGACAGCTGCGCGATTTAATCATTGCCATTGCTCGACACCCCAGCGGTGGACGGATGGGATTGACCCGTGCGATCGCATCTGCCTGGGCGCTCGATATCGACCCCCTCACCGACGACCTGGGAGACCGGTTTGAAAATTCAAAATTCGAAATTCAAAATTCAAAATTAGTGGGATGTCGCACCGTCGGCGATGTTGTAGACCGCATAGAACATTACGCCGCCAAATTAATCGATGATTTGTTAAACAACTCGGTGAGCAACGATCCATTGAACATAGAATTGGGCACCAGCTCAAACCCTTCATCCGGCAAGCACAAGGCACCACCCCTACCCTCCCTACCTTCCTCATCCTCCTCATCTCCCCCTGCTCCCCTTGCCCCCCCTGCCCCCTGCCCCCTGCCCCCTGCCCCCTTAAAGACCGAACTCCACTGGATCACCCACACCCTCCTCCCCGCCCTCCTCCACACCGACGATGAAATCACCCATCTCCTCCACGGCCTCGACGGGCGCTATGTCCCCGCCGGGCCCTCTGGGGCACCGACGCGCAATCGCCCTGAGGTATTACCAACAGGGCGTAATTTCTACTCGGTAGACGTGCGTGCTTTGCCCACCGAGAGTGCCTGGGATGTGGGCCGTAAAGCAGCGGAAGTGCTGATCGAAAACTACACCCAGGAGCAGGGGGAATACCCGAAGACCCTTGGCCTATCGATGTGGGGCACCGCAGCGATGCGTACCGGGGGCGATGACCTGGCCGAGGCGCTGGCGCTATTGGGGGTGAGACCCGTATGGGATGGGCCATCGCGGCGGGTGGTGGATTTTGAGATTTTGCCGCTGTCGGCCCTGGGGCGACCGCGGGTGGATGTGACCCTGAGGATTTCAGGCTTTTTTCGAGATGCCTTTGCGAATTTGATTGACCTGTTTGATCGGGCGGTTGAGGCGGTGGCGGCTCTGGATGAACCGGCGACGCAAAATCCGCTGGCGGCCCAGGTCAAGATAGAAACCCAAGATTGGCAACAGCAAGGGCTAACGGCAGAGCAGGCTAGGGCGCGATCTCAACTCCGCATCTTTGGCTCAAAACCAGGAGCCTATGGCGCAGGTCTCCAAGGTCTGATCGAAGCCCAAAACTGGACTCGCGAAGCAGACCTGGCCCGTGCCTATATTAACTGGAGCAGCTATGCCTATACTCGCCAGGGGCAAGGGTGCTCAGCCCCGGAAGCCTTTCAGCAGCGGCTGGCCCAGATGCAGGTGGTATTGCACAACCAGGACAATCGTGAACACGACCTGCTTGACTCCGACGATTACTACCAGTTTCAGGGGGGGCTCACCGCCGCGGTCAGAGCCGTCTCTGGGCAACAGCCCCAGACCTACTTCGGTGACCATGCGATGCCCGAAAATCCTCAGGTGCGTACTCTCAAAGCTGAGATTGCGCGGGTTTATCGTTCACGAGTGATTAATCCTAAATGGATTGCCGGGGTCATGCGCCACGGCTACAAGGGCGCATTTGAGATGTCTGCGACCCTGGACTATCTGTTTGCCTACGATGCCACCACCGGCTGCGTGGCGGACCATATGTACCAGGGGGTTGCCGATGCCTATGCGCTAGATCCCGAGGTCAGCGCGTTTATCGCCCAGGCTAATCCCTGGGCCCTCCGTGATATAGCAGAGCGGTTGCTAGAGGCTCACCAGCGCGACCTGTGGAAAACACCGACCTCCAAGCTGCTCGACAAATTAAGAAATATTACCCACACAGCGGAGGGGATCATTGAATCCCAAGGGTTTTCACCGTAAGAAATACCCGTTTTGCCATAATAAACGTCATAAATATGAAGCTTGGTTCAAATCTTACATCGCTGTACTGTTGTTTATGGGTAGATTGTTAGGATGACGGGGATCGTTCTCTATGAACCTTCTCTGTAAACGTGTGTGTTGTTTGGAGTAAGACGATGGAGCCTGTATCCACACCTGTATCCACGGAGGTGGTCCAGCAGGTGGCTGATTACTTTGCGGTCTTAAGTGAGCCGATGCGCCTCAAGCTTCTAAACCTACTCGGGTCCAGCGAGAAGTGTGTCCAAGACCTCGTCGAAGCCACTGAAACCAGTCAAGCCAATGTGTCAAAGCATCTTAAGGTGATGCTGCAGGCCCGGATCTTGACCCGACGGACCGAGGGGACCTCTGCCTACTACAGAGTGTCCGACGATCTCAGTTTTCAACTCTGTGGCCTCGTGTGCGATCGCATCGCCACCCGCATCGAGGAGCAGGCCAAGCATTTCCGAGCCTTTAGTCAAGTGCGCGAAGAAGGGGCGTTTACGTTTCAGACAGTTCGACCGGCAGAGGTACCCTCAGCTAGATAGGTAGAGGGTAGGGATTAGAGAATAGAGATAAAGAGATAAATATTGGATGATTCTGAGCCTGCACAAGGCAGGATTGAGTGCGATTACCCATTACCCACTACCCTCCCCCTCATCTGGTAAAACTCGGATCAATCTGCACCCACAGGGCTAAATCCAGGTCCTCCGGCTCTAAACTGGCATTGAGAATTCGCAGGGTCACACCTTCGTCTTCGAGCTGCCGCAGGCTGAGGCGATCGCCCAGGTTTTCGGTGAAGGTTTCGAGCAGTTGTGCCGGGGCTTCATTGCCATTCACTGAAACCTGCGGATCAATCAACATCAGTCGATGACCGTCTTCGATAGAGAAACCTGTCTCGGCAACAATACTTAGGGTAAAAGGCTCAGGGGTGTCTGGATTAGAGGTATCTGGCTCAGGGTCGGCGCTATCTGTAGTAGCGCCCCCAGTATTTTCTATATTTTCTATGGACGTCCGATCGGCCAGGTCAAATTTTAGCCGCAGGCGGTTGTCAGGCAAGAAGGCTGCCTCGGGGTTAGTGAGCTGGTACCGTTGGGCATCTCGAGACTGAGCGGCTGTCCCTAAATTGATCGGGATTCGCTCTAACCGTTCGCTAAAGGTGGGGGATTGCAGAAAGGCGTTGAGATCTTCGGGGGTGATCACCACATGCACTGCTCCATTTAAGGGGTGGTCAAGCACCACCCGACCTCGCTTGAGGTTGCCAAAATCGAGATCGATGGCATCGGTTTCCAGATCTGCGATCGCAACTCGAAAATTATCGATGGGATACACCCCCCGTGCCCCAATCCTGACTTTATCAACTTTGCCCTGCAACAGCCGCAGCGCTGAGGCGTTATCGACCCGGACGCTGATTTCTTCCACATCCACCAGCCGAGCACGAATTGCATCTTCGGCCACCTGATCCAACACAACCCCCACCGGGGAGCCGATGAAGAGGAGGCTGGAGAGCAGGACGGAGAGAAATTCCATTTTGGGGAAAGGCGAAGGGGTAAGGGGAAAAGGCGAAGGGGGTAAGGCGAAGGGGGTAAGGGGCGGCAGGGGGAGCAGAGGGAGCAGGGGAGGCAGGGGAAGATAGCCAAGGGTTACTATAACAATCCGATGGTGACGCTATCATGTCAGGCACTTATTCAATATCCACTACCCGCCACCCACTACCCACTACTCACAACCCTTTCGCCCTATAACCCTGCGGGTATGGCTAACGCTAGCGCCCAGCCCCTTTCCCCCTTCGCCCTATTTTTATGCAATTCACCAACCACGCCCAAGAACTCACCTACAGCCGTTTACAAGAGTACTTGCCCACCAGCCTATTCAAAGATGGGGTGAGGTCTTGCCCAGATCGGCCCCATTTTGATTTGCTTTACCAGCAAGATACGGTGCTCGAAGTCGATATTCTTCCCTGGGAGCGTCACCCTTATCCAGAACGGGAGCTGGCAATCGTGCGGGCGAGCAGCTGTATTTCCATGGGTAGTGGGCCAGAGGATGACCTGTTCAGGTTTTTGCTGGCCGAAAATCGTAAATTGCGGTTTGGGTCGTTTCAAACCGATCAGGCGGGGGCGGTGTTTTTTGCCAATCGCATCCTCGGGGGCGAGAATATGGACCTGGTAGAGTTGGAAACTTGTCTGCTGTCGGTGGCTGCGATCGCAACTGAGTATGAGACGTTGATTACGGAAAAATTTGGGGGGCAACGGGCTCGGGGAAAGCAATTAGCTGATTTGCAAAGCAAATAATGAGACGGCGACGCGGGGATGGGGAGAGCTTCACCCATAAGCGATCTCCGTGTCGCCGCGTCCTGACTAACCAAAATTCTAAGCTTGACTTGGCAATCAATTCAGGTGAGTTTATCCCATCTGTTAAAATAATCTGAAATTTCAGCGTCGCTTTTCATTTATGGGGCACTTTCTCCACACGTCTAAAACCCGCTCAGCGAAAAGGTCAGCCAAGGGTCAAAATCATGAGCCCAGGTTTCACTACTTTGCCTACGGGTCGTGCATGTGTCCGGTCGATCTTAAGCGGTCGCTTCAAGAAAACACCCACACCTATGTGGTTGGGCCAGCGGTGTTAAAGGGCTATCGGCTAGGGTTTTATCGACGGTCGCAGCGGCGTCAGTGTGGCGTGCTAGATATTGTGCGCGATCGCACGGCTCTGGTCCATGGGGTGCTGTATTCCTTACCCTGGCGGCTAAGTCCGCTGCTTGACACCCGCGAAGAGGGGTATGTCCACGAACTGATCACCGTGGAGTGTCAGGGCCAACCCTACGGTCAAACCCGCACCTACGTAGTGAATGAGAAGCTCTCCCAAGAGATGGCCCCTAATGACTGGTACTTTAATGTGGTGCTGCGGGGGGCGTTGACCTGTGGTTTACCAGAGCCTTATTGCTGGAAATTGTTTGATCATATGCATCAGCTGCAGCAGCGGGAACTGCCGCGCTCTGCTTAGCAAAGGCGTTGGCCTGTTGCAAGGCCTGACACACTTCCGTATCGCTGACCTGGCTGAAGTCTTCGTAGGCATAGCCAATCGCTAACAGATGATCGGGTCGATGTAGCACGACCAGTGGATACGTGTCGGCAGGCGGGCGCAGCTGCATCGCCGCTGCCATGACGGGTATGGCAATGATAATCTCGCGGGGGTGTTGCGATCGCACATCCTCTAACGCCACCGTCAAGGTTGCCCCGGTAGCGACCCCGTCATCGGTCACAATCACAGTGCGGTTTCGCAGCAATAGGGATGGTCGATAAGGTGCATAGCGTTCGGCCCGCTGGTGCAGCAACGCCTGCTCATGTTGCAAGACGTCATGGATCTGCTCAGTCGAAACCCGCTGCATCTTAATCATTTGGGTATCTAGCCACTCACAACCGTGGGATGCGATCGCCCCCATGGCTAGCTCCGGCTGCCTTGGGAGCCCCAGCTTTCTCACCAAACACACATCCAGGGGGGCTTGCAAGGCCAGGGCAATCTCATAGCCCACGCTAATGCCCCCTCGGGGCAAGCCCAAGACAATGGGTGGGCGTTCCAGGTCTTGGTTTTCTAAGTAGCGTTTTAGACGACTGGCCAGGGCTTGACCTGCCTCACGTCGATCTTTGAAGCGGGCAACCATGGCTCCACCTCCATGCGTGCCTTAAGGCTAGGCGATCGGCGGAGTATGGGGGGCAAAATAGCGGGGGTTTTTTAAGCTTCCCTTAATGAATGTATAGAAAACGCATTCTCCACGACCCACCCTATAGCCCTTGTTGGGGCATGGCTAACGCTAACGACAGGCTCAGGGCAAGCCTCGCTGCCCCCAGGTTGGAATCGGCGGATTTGCCGAACTCCCTTGGGAGGGCTGTGCCTGTAAATTAGCCAGCTGATCGCGGTAAAAATCGCGCTCGGCGGCAAGGCGTTGGCAACGGCTTTGTAAATGAGTCTGATGTTTGAACTGTTCGGCGAGTTCTAGCTCCAGGGCCTGAATGCGGGCTTGCTGAGTGTCAGACACTGGCTGGGCTACGAATGTAGTCGGGAGGATCGGCCTAGCTTCATTACCCAGATGTTCGTTAGCCCAGGACCCATGCCCCAAACGTCCGCTATCAGTGCTTACTGGTGACAAAGCGCCTACCACTGTTTTGGTTGGGGCGGGCTTGAGATGATTTTGGCTTTGGGAGAGCATCGCTGAGATTGCCTGGGCATGCTGTCGAGCCGCGTTGAGTTGAGCATTTAAGCTCACCGTGAGCATCCGGGCAATTTG
The DNA here is from genome assembly GCA_039180385.1 of Cyanobacteria bacterium P01_G01_bin.38. Taxonomy (GTDB): domain Bacteria; phylum Cyanobacteriota; class Cyanobacteriia; order Phormidesmidales; family Phormidesmidaceae; genus SIO4C1. Next base: position 17,724 of record JBCDDJ010000051.1, read on the forward strand.
CACTTCGGCCTGCAAAGCAAGCCGTTCATCCTCAGGATTGGTAGAGGGAGTCTTATGCCGAGTGGTTAAATGATTGAGGTAAGACTGGATCTCAGTGTGGCCTTGCTGTAATCGACGCTGTAGCCGATCTAGCTCCATTTGTTGATGCAGCAGCAATGCCCCCACCCGTCCACTCACGGATTGAAGTTCTTGATTATATTGCTGTTGGGCACAGGTTAGCTTTTGTTGAAGCTCGTGGATAAGGCGATGTTGAACGTTGGCGTATTTCTCTGTTTCGGCTAGCTGGACCTCTAAAAATTCTCTGGCATCTGCCTTTTTACTCAAATCCTCCAGGGACCACAATGCCTGATCGAGCGCCTGCTGCAAATGGCAGATACGCGTCACTAACCGGAAGTCTAAAGAACCGGGATCAGGCATAAGCGGATGAAGGCCTAAAGTCGTCTTACTAATTTAGCGGAGGATCCCTGGATTTGCAGCCCGCTGCTACATGGAGCTTAAAGTTTTAGCCAGGATCGGGCAACGGATATGAGCCATTGTCCTTTTCTATGGGTATTTGTCGCTTTGAGACTCGCCACTTTGATAGAATGCATGCGCTCGCCCCTGCCCCCCACCGATTGAGCCAGCCAGCTCAGAATTTAATACCTTTGTGCCCTTGTCCAACTCCTTAATGCCCATCGCGCTTGGGTCAGGTAGTGCACTGGGGAAGGAACCTCTTTGCAAATGTTAAAGTCGGCTTATTTTGTGATTATTTACTAGCTATGAGTGTATACAGCACGTTTACTTCAGAGTCCGTATCAGAAGGCCATCCCGATAAGATGGCCGATCAGATTTCTGACGCCATTCTCGATGCCATCTTAAAGGATGATCCAAACTCCCGCGTCGCCGTCGAAACGATGGTCAAGACCGGGATGGCCATCATCGCAGGTGAAGTACGAACCGGCACCTACGTTGATTTGGAGGACATCGTTCGGGATGTCATTCTAGATATTGGCTACGACAGCTCCGATGTGGGCTTTGATGGAGCCTCCTGCGCAGTCTTAAACGCCATTGGTAAACAGTCTGCTGACATTGCCATGGGCGTTGACGAAGGCGTTGACAAGGACTTGGGGGCCGGTGACCAGGGCCTTATGTTTGGCTATGCCACCAGCGAAACCGATGTGCTCATGCCGGCCCCGATTTACTATGCCCATCGGTTGGTAGAGCGTCAGGCCCACCTGCGCAAAAATGGGGTGCTGACCTGGTTACGCCCAGATGCCAAAAGTCAGGTCACCCTGCGTTACGAAGATCGCAAGCCGGTTGCCATCGATGCCGTGGTGCTGTCTACCCAGCATGAGCCTGACATTAGCTTGAGCGATATTCGCGAAGCCGTGATGGAAGAAATCATCAAGCATGTGCTGCCCAATGAGTGGTTACACGCCGGGACGCAGTACCACATCAACCCGACCGGACAGTTCATCATTGGTGGCCCGGTCGGGGATTGTGGCTTAACCGGTCGCAAAATCATTGTCGATACCTACGGAGGGATGGCCCGCCATGGTGGCGGAGCCTTCTCAGGTAAGGACCCTTCAAAAGTTGATCGTTCAGCCGCCTATGCCGGTCGCTATGTAGCCAAAAATATCGTTGCCGCTGGTTTAGCAGACCTTTGTGAGATACAAGTCTCCTACGCCATTGGCGTGGCAGAACCCACTTCAATTTCGGTCAATACCTTTGGCACGGGCAAAATTGCCGACGATACAATTGCCAAACTGGTGCGTGAGCACTTTGATCTGCGCCCCCAGGGGTTGATCGACATGCTTAACTTGCGTCGCCCTATTTATGGCCAAACCGCTGCCTATGGACACTTTGGCCGTGAAATCCCTGATTTTACTTGGGAAAAAACCGATAAAGCCGACAAACTAAAAGCGGCATTATAAATGGCCTGAAGGCATAATGAGTGTATTCTGCATCAGTTGTAACCATACAAGGAATAATCAAGAACGCTATGAGCACATCAGTACTGACACGAGATTATAAAGTCGCTGACATTACCCTGGCTGATTGGGGTCGCAAAGAAATTTCCATCGCAGAAGGTGAAATGCCTGCACTGATGGCCATTCGCCAAAAATATCGTGACAGTAAGCCTTTGCAAGGTGCCAAAATCATTGGCTGCATTCACATGACCATTCAAACCGCCGTTTTAATCGAGACGCTGCGTGAGTTGGGCGCTGAGGTTCGCTGGTCTTCTTGCAATATCTTCTCAACTCAAGATCATGCCGCCGCTGCGATCGCAGTCGACGGGGTGCCGGTCTTTGCCTGGAAGGGAGAAACCGAAGAAGAATATATGTGGTGCATTGAGCAGACCTGTCGTACCCCTGAAGGGAAGCTGTGGGAAGCCAATATGATTTTGGATGATGGCGGCGATCTAACGGGTTACATCCATGAGACCTACCCCGAGATGCTCAGCAATATCCACGGGGTAACCGAAGAAACCACCACTGGAGTTCATCGTCTGTACGAGATGCTCGAAAAGGGTGAGCTCAAAATCCCGGCGATTAATGTCAATGACTCTATCACTAAAGCTAAAAACGACAACAAGTACGGCTGTCGCCACAGTTTAAATGACGCGATCAAGCGCGGCACTGACCACCTGATGGCCGGTAAAAAGGCCCTGGTAATTGGCTATGGCGATGTGGGCAAGGGGTCTGTCGCCTCTTTGCGTCAAGAAGGCATGATTGTCAAGGTGGTCGAGATTGACCCCATCTGCGCGATGCAGGCTTGCATGGATGGCTATGAGTTGGTTTCACCCTACATCAACGGTATCGACGATGGCACCGCTGCCTGCATCGACACAGACCTGTTGTCTAAGACCGATCTGTTGGTCACCACCACGGGCAATGTGAATGTCTGCAACGCTCATATGCTGGCGGCGCTAAAGCCCGGTGCAGTGGTCTGCAACATCGGCCACTTCGACAACGAGATCGACACCGCCTTCATGCGCAAAAACTGGCGCTGGGAAGAGGTCAAGCCCCAGGTCCACCAGGTTTATCGAAGCGATGACCCCCAAGACTTTCTGATTTTGCTGGCCGAAGGTCGTTTGGTCAATCTGGGCAATGCTACCGGCCATCCCTCTCGGATTATGGATGGGTCTTTTGCCAACCAGGTGCTTGCCCAAATGTTCTTGTTTGAGCGCAAGTTTGCAGACAAGTCTGATGCCGAGAAAGCCGGTGCGATTACCGTCGAAGTCTTACCCAAAAAGCTAGATGAAGAGGTGGCTCGCTATATGGTTGAGGGCTTTGGCGGGGTAATCACCCAACTCACCAAGACCCAGGCAGCTTATATCAATGTGCCGGTAGAGGGTCCCTTTAAGTCAGACAGCTACAAGTATTAGGTTTCGGGACACTGTCTGAATACTGCCAGACTTTTGCAATGAGCCGGGTGAATCGATATCGATTCACCCGGCTTGATCTTTAAAGCAAAGCACGCACTCAAGAACGAGCCAACCGATTGGCAGAAAAGTTAAGAGAATTAGGGGGTGATCCGGATCAATTGAACCCCCAACAAAGCTGCCTTTTACTAAGACGGCCTTTGCTTGGCGAGGCGGAAATACTCGCCCCTTTCAATACGCCCGCCGGCGGGGGGGACTCCCCGCCGGCGCAGGCATGGTCATCCGGCGACAAGCTGGGGTGTTACACGTCCCCAACGTGCCCCTACGCCCCGCTGCATATTGTCCAAAACCCCAAAGAAGCCAGACCGGCTCAGCATTACTTTATGCCCCACAGGCCCCAACCGGGGTTGCTGGGTCGCGATCGCAACCGGCGCGATCGATTTGAAAATATTGCCTTTTTGGGTCACCGTAATAGCCTGGCACCTGAGTTACAAGCTCAACGCTGGCGTGCTCAGCTCGCCGACATGGGGCTAACCTGGCAACCGATCGTCATACAAACGCCTGGAGAATGAGTATGCCCCCTCAATAACCGCTGGCATGACTATCGCCAGATAGGCGCCGTGGTTGCGATTCGCAGCTTTGATCGTCGGCGCTATGACCATAAACCCGCGACCAAGCTATACAACGCCTGGCAGGGGTGCCCGCTATTTTGGGCCCA
>JBCDDJ010000052.1:0-21612 GCA_039180385.1 Cyanobacteria bacterium P01_G01_bin.38
GACGGCGATTAAAAAGCTCAGGTTGCGTCAATCATCTGATCAAGGTCCGCCGGATATTGACGGTGAAAATCGACAGGTAACGGTGCTGTTTGCTGACATTGCCGGGTTTGTGGCCCTGTCTGGCAAACTGGGGACAGAGCCTACCTACGATCTTCTCAATCAATATTTTCAGCTCGTTGACGGCATCATCGAACGCTACGGCGGTCGAGTGGATAAACACATTGGCGACAATGTGATGGGGGTGTTTGGGGTCCTGTTGGCCCATAAGGATGATCCAGAGCGAGCGGTGCGGGCCGCTGTTGAGATTCGGGAGGCGGTGGCTCGTTTAGGAGAAAGGGTCAACTGTCCGCTCCATATCCATATTGGGGTGGCCAACGGTCAGGTGGTGGCCAGCCACATGGGGAGCCATATCCATGATGAATATACGGTGATTGGGCCAGCGGTAAATCTGGCAGCTCGTTTAGAAGGGCTCTCTGGCCTGGATGAGATTTTAGTCTCAGACAGTGTTAAAAAGGCGGTCGGAGATCTGGTGCTGGCAGATAGTCTGGATCAGGTCAAGATTAAAGGCATTGATCATCTGTTAACAATCTGGCGAGTCCAGCAGATTGCCGCTTCTCAAGCTGAGCCTCAGTTATCGCAGTTTGTGGGGCGTCAGCGAGAGTTGCAAGCCCTCACCGATGCCCTGAAGGATTGTGTAAACCAAGGCGATGGTCGGGTTGTCTATGTGAGAGGCGAGGCGGGTATTGGTAAAACTCGATTGCTTCAGGAATTTAGACAGCTCACAGAGCAGCAAGGGGTTATCTGCCACAGTGCGGCTATTTTAGATTTTGGGGTGGGCAGTGGTCGAGATGTTTTTCGGCAATTAGCTGTGCAGTTGTTAGGGTTATCAGAGGCGGAGGATAGAGCTAAGCGAGAAGACCAGGTAAAACAATTTTTGCAACAAACTCCTTTGACTGAGATGTCTCGGACGCACCTGAATGCCTTGCTCGATTTGCCGCAATCTAGAGAGGCGCAGTCGATTTACGAAGCGATGGATAACCAGACTCGCCTGCGTGAAAAAGTGAGGGTGGTCAATCAGCTGGTCAGTGCCTGTAGCCAGAAACAGGCTATGCTGATCGTACTTGAAGACTTGCATTGGATTGATAGCTCCAGTCTGTCTCAACTGGCTCGCTTTATTGTTGCTCTGGCAACCTGCCCGGTTTTGCTCGTGATCACCTCGCGTATTGAAGGGGATCCGCTTGATGTGTTTTGGCGAAAGCAGATTCCCCAGGGGATGATGCAATGCCTTGATTTAAAGCCATTAAGTCATCAGGAATCTCTCGAGCTGGTGCATAGCTATGCTGAGTTAGCCCCTACCCTGGCTCTGGGCTATGTCCAGCGCGCTGAGGGGAACCCGCTGTTTTTAGAGCAGCTGGTGCGATCGCACCAATCTATCTTAGACCCCCAACTCCCAGGATCTTTGCAAAGCGTGGTTCTGGGACGGGTAGATCAGTTAGATGCGGCTGATAAAACCGCCTTGCAGGCAGCTTCGGTGTTGGGGCAACGATTTAGCCTGCCGCTTTTGCGCTATTTACTCGGGGAGCCCACTTACACCTGTGAAAACCTGGTTGAGAGTTTTCTGGTCTATCCAGAGGGAGACGGGTATCGCTTTAGCCACGCACTGATCCATGATGGGGTTTATCTGGCCTTGTTAAAGGCTCGTCGGCAACAGCTCCATCGATTGGCCGCCAGCTGGTATGCCGATCGGGATCGAGATTTGCGGGCGGCCCATTTAGACCGGGCAGAGGCCGCTGAGGCAGCCGGTGCTTATTATCAGGCTGCAAACGACCATTATCAATCATTTCGATATGATTTGGCCCTGAGTTTGTCCCAGCGAGGGCTGGAGTTAGCGGTTACTGCGTTTGATCGCTACAATCTGACCTGTCTGATGGCGCAATTGGTGCAGGCGGTGGGGAATCCTGCCAAGTCTGTTGAGCTCTACAGGGAGGCCGTGTCTCTGGCGACGACGGATCTGCAAGCCTGTCAGGCGTGGGTTGGGGTAGCCGCCGGGGTGCGATTGAGTGGTGGCTATGATCAGGGCGTAATCGCGTTAGATCGGGCGTTTGCCTTGGTCAAGGAGCGCGATGCGGCGCGGGAGCTATCTCAAATTCACTATTTCAAAGGGACTTTTTGTTATTCCAGTGGCGATCTGGAGGGTTGCCTGAAAGCGCAACAACAGGCCCTAGACAATGCCCTTCAGGTCAAGGATCCAGAGCTAGAAGCTCGAGCACTGGGTGGCTTGGCCGATGCGGTGTATGCGGGTAAGCGCATGAAAACCGCGATGGGCTACTATCAGCGCTGTGTTGAGGTGGCTCAACAGCACGGCTATGTGCAGATAGAAATGGCCAATCGTCACATGCTGGCGGCGATGATGCGTTATATGCATGATTTTGAGGGTGCGATCGCAAATAACCAACGCACCCTTGAAACCGCCCGTCAGATCGGCAACCGACGCACCCTGATGTATACCTTCGACAACCAGGGCGAACTCTTAACCGAGCAAGGCGACTACGATCTCGCCAGACAGTCGATTGAGGCTGCCCTGGAGCTATCATTTTCGCTCAACAACAAACGCTATCGCGCCTATATCATGCAACGCCTGGCCCGAGTGCGGATCTGCCAGGGACAGGATTCAGCTGCAAGATCACGATTAGAAGATGCCCTGCAAATCTGTCACGAGACGGACCTCCAGTTTGTAGCACCCCGAGTATTGGGGTTACTGGCGCTAGTAGCTGAGGACGATCACGAGAGCTGGGAGTTTTTGGAGCAGGGAGGCCAGATTCTCAGTCAGGGTTGCATCTCCCACAATTTTCTCTGGTTTTATCGAGACGCCATCGAGGCTTCCCTAAAGCACCAAGACTGGGCCAGGGCTAATCGCTATGCCAGCCTCTTAGAAAACTACACCCAGGTAGAACCCTTTCCCTGGAGCCAGTTTGTTGTGGGAAGGGGCCGCTGCCTAGCAGCAGTCGGCAGCGGCCACGTTAGTAGCACGGTAATTCAGCAGCTGCAACAGCTTCAATCAGACGCAGAACAGGTCCGATTGGGAATGGCTCTGCCAGCCATCATTACTGCCTCAGGCCAGGTTGATAGATGAACCTGATAACTTTTGGGTTATACCAAAACAACACGGGTTTTGGCTTGACTATCAGGTTGTACGTTAGGAGTAATACGAATTTCTACATTGCTACCCAACGTGTTGAGAAATCGAAAGAGACGTTCTATAGAAAAACCCGATAATTTACCGCGCACTAGTGCTGATATTTTGGGTTGATCGATACCTAACAGGTCTGCTGCCTCAATTTGGGTGAGTTGGCGGCCTGAGATAATTTCACTGATTTGATGAGCAAGTTCTGCTTTGACCAACAATTCATCAGGGTTGGGTAACCCTAAGTCAGCAAAGACATTCCCACTCCCTGAAAGCACTTCTATTTCTTTAGTCATTTTAGTTCTCCTATTTGCTTTATCTCCTGGTTACTTTGTCGTCTCGTGATGCTCTTTAGCCCGCTTGAGTCGAGCTTCAATTAGGTTTATGTCTTGTTTTGGAGTAGATATACCCTGCCTTGACTTCTTCTGAAAAGCGTGAAGAACATAGACCTTGCCTTCAAATTTCACCGTATAGATAGCTCGGTAGGTATCTCCATCAAAATTCTCAACAATTTCGAGAACACCAGATCCCTTGAAGCCCTTCAGCGGTTTGGCATCAGGATGCTTTTTGCCCAATTGAGCACGGTACAGGGCGAAACCCATCATTTGTTGAACATCTTCGGGAAACTTCCGCAAATCGTTGCGGGAACTGCCAACCCACTCAACTGGTTTTAATAAAGGGTTCATAGTTTTCAATTATGCTAGAAATAGCATAATTTGTCAAATTCCCTGGAGTCAGTTTGTTGTGGCAGGGGCCGCTGCCTGTCAGCGATCGGCAGCGGCCACATTGATAGCGCTATGATTCAGCAGCTAAGACAGCTTCAATCAGACGCGGAATAGGTCCGACTGGGAATGTCTCTGCCAGCAATCATCACTGCCTTAAGTCAAATTAGCCAGATCTAGCGCAACAAACGTTTCGCGGGTGAGATTGGCTGTACTGATCCCCTCCAAAATGGCAATCGTCCGATCTTCATAGAGAATACTGCCCTCAGAGAAGGTGAGTTGCTCAAAGGTGAGGCCCCCTGACAGCCCAATCTGATCGAGGCCAACCTCAAAATCTAACACCCGATCGGTGCCGGTATTGACGCCAATGACAAAGATATCGCTGCCGCCATTCCCCGTCAGCAAATCATCGCCCCCCTGTGCAGTCTCAGCCAGGGCACCATCCCCCACCAGCAGATCATCAAAATCACTGCCAATCAGGGTATCATCACCCCCGTGGCTATTATCCAGAAGCGCTTTTGCATCTCCATAGAGCACAGCACTCCCCCCAAATGCAATCAGCGTATCGTCCCCCCCGACGGCATCATGATTCATCGAGAGAACGCTATCGCCAAACAGAGTATTATCCGTTCCTGTGGCCGTGATCAAATCATCGCCGCCCTGGGCTGCATCGAACATGCCCACATAGGCATCTCCTGTGACCTCGTTATGGTTGCCTATCGCCCACAGGAGATCATCTCCCCCAACGGAGGCGTCATACATAAAGCAAGCATCGCCCTGGAGTTCGTTCTCATCTCCGAAGGCAATCAAGGTGTCATCTCCCCCGATGGCATTCAGAAAGGCAAATTGCACATCTCCAAAAATCCGGTTTTGATCCCCTTGCACTAGAAACAGATCATGGCCACCTTGTCCGCCAGTCCCATCGAGCCCATTTCTGAAAAATTCGGCATCTCCCACCAGGAGATTGCGACTGCCGGTAATGTCGATAATGTCATGCCCTCCTTGAATGACCGCATTGAACGCCGTGGGCAAAAAGGAATCTGTGTCACCATAAATCTTTCCATCATTGAGGGTGACTTGGAAGAAATCGTTGTCAAAGGTACTTGTCAGCATGGAATCATTCTCCTTGGTTAATTTCATAGGCACACTCCGGTAGTTGCTCTCAGACAAATGGGCAAAGCGAACTACCTGTCTCAAGCGATGCTTGAGTCACCTGGAGTAATAGATTTGAGGTTTAGAAACCGAATAGATATAAGGCTGGAAATTTAGGCAGCGATATCAAACTGTCGGGACAGCCATTTGAACTTCTGCTGCATCATTCGAGCCTTCTCGGTGATGAAAAACTGAATAACAAAGCTGAGAGATGTTCTGCCAAAGAAGTGTTCACGGTATTGACCATTGCCTAAAAAGCCTTGCTTCGGTCTCAAGAGGCTGGGGCGAATTTTATTGACAGGTAAATGATTCTTGCCATTGAGAATATCCCTAAAAGGGCCGGGTAGCCAGGGGACTGCCATCAGCAGTTGGTAAATCTGCTCGGTTGCTTGATGAACCTTGGTTTCACTACCCAGATCGGTCTGTTCGAGAATGGTATAGACCTGCTGGGCCAGGGCATCAAATGCAGGGAAGCCGCCGCCGACCAGATTGAGAGATTTGACCTGATGATAGTACTGTTCACGCATATCTGACGGGGGATATGGGCTCACTTGTGCCCGAGCACTGGTGAGTTTGACCAATTCTAAATAGGCCCCTAATAGCCAGAGCACCGAGTAAACAGACCATAGCGGATAGTGACTAAAAGCCTTGTAGGCATTGGCTATCAGCCGATCGTTAGTCTGGATAAAGGACTGGGTAATGTCCTCGACTTCTAGAAACTGATTGGTTGAATAATCTCCGGTTTTCTGAGCACTCAGCAGTCGGTTAGCCAGCACCGAAACACTGAATAGGGCCGTATAAAGCCCTTTTGAAAACAGTGGATCAATAAACCCAGCAGCATGACCCAAGAGACAAAACCGATCTCCTACAATCCGCTTCGAAGTGTATTGAATTCTGCCAGTGCGGGTCCAATCTCTGACGGGCTTTGCCTGTCGAAACTGAGCTTGAATCGTGAGATAGCGGTCTAAAAAGCTGTAAAACTCCGCTTCTGGACTGACATTAGCCGGTTGAGGGTGAATGCGAGGATCGAGCATCAACCCCACGCTGCACAGCGGATTTGTGCCACAGGCGTGGTTATCAAACGGGATCACCCACAGCCAACCGCCCTTAAAGAGATGGTGCAGGGTACCCTCAGAGAGGCGAAAGGGGATGCCGTAGTCGGCTTTGCTGGCGCTCACCTGGTGATAACAGGGGACATCTAACATATGGGTAAAGATGGCGCGAGAGTGGGTTTGTAGGTTGTGGTCTCTCAGGCCAAACTTCTCTGCCAATATTGAACGGTAGCCCCCAGCATCCACGACATAACTGGCTCGAATTCTCCCCAAATTTTCTCTAGTTGATAACCACCGGATATCAACCCCTTGGTGATCAATCTCAATATCTTGAATCCGAGTATTTTGGAGCACCGTTGCCCCATATCGCACGGCGACAGCGGTTAAAAAGTAGTCGCTATCCTGTCGATAAATGTGCAACTCGTGGCCATAGGGATCTTTTGGGATGACGGCTTGTAGTGTCTTATTCAGATCATAGCAAGTTTTATTTTCCTGGTGATAGAGATAGCTAAAGTGGCGTTTGACGCCGTGGGAGGTGCCGATCCAGGGGAGGTAGGTTTCGGAACTGTAGAAAGCGAGTTCGGGCACATCGTAGAGGGTTGCGATCGCACGCATCGTCTCCGAGGTTTCCAAAATCATCGATTCCCCGATGGCAAATTTGGGATGGCTATGGGCCTCAAAAATAATCACCTTGAGCCCATGGCGCGCCAGAATGGTCCCCAAGGTGGATCCGGCAATGCCAGAGCCAATAATGGCGACATCGTAAAGTTCTTCAGTTGTCTTCATGAGAATGTCCTTACACAAGCGTATTGTTACCCCAACACTGTGGCCACTAAATGCAAGATCTGAATGATCTGAATTTATTGAGCACACGCCATCGGGGCAGAAAACTTTCCGCCAGCCCAGTCAGCTATTTCAGAGAAAGACTTTTTTGAATGACCAAAACAAGCCAAATAATCTTTCTTATTGCGATCACCCAAAAACCAATTTAAGGCAAAACTTCAGGCTTTATAATGCCAGCCTGAAACCCCAAAATATTTAAATAAATTTTAGCCACATCCAGTCCGCAGTTTGGCCTCAGGCAACACCTAAAGCCTGCAAACTGAATGCAGTTTAGAGTAAATAATCTTGCCCTTGAGAAAATCTAGTCTAGCAAGACCCTAGACACCCGATTTCGAATCACTTTGCAATTCGAAGTGCAGCGATGGGAAGGATCAATCATTGCGAGAAGTGAAAGCAATGATATTTGCCAGGTCTTTTAGGAACACGCAGTAATCATATAAAAGTGTTCAGTAAATTACTGTGATTCTGGCAGATTCCGAAGGTGATTCTAAACAGCTATTTTTGTGACCTAAGCTACTCGTAAAAGTGATTTAAATCCTTAAGAACAAAATGTTTATTCATAGCTTACTAAACTTTACAAAAATCCATTCAAAATAGAGTGTAAGTGTCTTCATTAAGAAGAAATACTGCGGATGGGGTCCTATATCGTTTGACTATGGAAAGTAAGCTTATTGTCCTTGCTTTGGGCTTAATTCTGGTAAGCAGTCTATTTTAGAGATGAACTAAGCTAGGATTCGACAGTAACTGTAGGGTGAACCATGCCCCTAGACCTGAATCGCTTTTATAAAGCCGCGAATCCGAGCCGTCCGCTGAGAATTATGCGGGCGGACGATCGGCAGTATTACATTGACTTTTCGTCGGTGCGGGGAGGCGATATCGTTCAGGAGCTGGAGCGGACGATTGCGCGTTTGTCACCGGATGAGCCGACGTCTCAGTTGTTTACCGGGCACATTGGCTGTGGCAAATCGACGGAGCTGTTTCGGCTAAAGGCGGGGTTAGAAAGTCAGGGCTTCCATGTGGTGTATTTTGAGTCGGACCGCGATTTAGAGATGGCCGATGTGGATATCAGCGATATTTTGCTGATGATTGCCCATCAGATTACTGAGAGCCTTGAGAAAACGGGCATCCAGCTGAAGCCATCTTCGTTGGAAAAGCTGTTTCGGAATCTGATGGAGACGTTGCAAACGCCGATGGAGGTGTCGGACGTCAGTTTCTCGGTGGGGATTGCGGCGATTACGGCGCGGGCGAAGGAGAGCCCCGAACTCAGAAGCCAGCTGCGTCAATATTTAGAGCCACGCACGAAGACGATTACCGATGCGATTAACGCTGAGCTGTTGGAGCCTGCGATCGCAACCCTCAAAACCCAGGGTAAAAAAGGACTGGTGGTGGTGGTCGATAACCTGGATCGCATTGACCCAGTGACCCGAGCCAACGGTCGCACCCAGTCAGAATACCTATTTGTCGATCGCGGTGAACAACTCAAGCGGCTGAGCTGCCATCTGGTTTACACGATTCCCCTGGCGCTGATTTTCTCTAATGACCTGCCCCGGCTGGCAAACCGCTTTGGGGTGGCCCCCAAACTCTTGCCCATGGTGCCCGCCATGACCCGCAGCCACGGGGTAGCTGAGCAAGGTTTGGCCCTATTACAGCAGATGGTGCTGGCCCGCGCTTTCCCAGGGTTGAACTACAATGAGCGCATTGATCGTATCCCTGAAATCTTTGACACGCCAGAGACGCTGATTCGGCTGTGTAATATCAGTGGAGGGCACATGCGCAACCTGATGCGGTTGCTCTACGGCTGTCTACAAAAACAAGACCCGCCGATCCACCGCACTACCCTGGAGGCCGTGATTCGCGACGAGCGCGATGCCCTGATGGCGCTGATCGACGAACAAGAATGGCAGCTTTTATTCCAGGCGATTCGAGAGCCCGACATTCAGGGGAATGAGGCTTACAATCAGCTATTGCGGAGTTTATTTTTGTACGAATACCGCGATCAAGATGGCCGCTGGTTTGCTCTTAATCCTGTACTAGCCGAAACCCGCCGCTTTGCGGCCTGGAAAACCGCCCATGCTCAAGCCTGACCCTGGCAAAGTCATCGTCCATAATCGAGCCGCCTTAGTCAATCTGCAGCGAGCGCTGAAGCTGGGGGCGGGGCAGTTTTCGCTAATCTTGGTGCGGGTCAACTACCGACGGCTGCGGCGGATTTTGCTGGACTGGCTGGGGTTGGTGCAGCCGTTCCAAACAGTGGAGCTAGCTCCCGATACCCCCTCCCTGCGGGAAGTCCTCAAGCGGGCCGCTCGAAAACGACCTCGGGCGCTGGTGGTGCATGGATTTGAAGCGGTCCAAGACTTAGAAGTCCTATTCAAATCAGCTAACCTGGGCCGAGATGCCTACTTTAAGACCTTTCGCTGTCCAGTGGTGCTCTGCATTAGCGATACGATCTTGCAGGCTCTGAATACCCACGCCCCTGATTTCAAGAGCTTTGCCGCCGCGCCCATCCGGTTTGAGTATCCGGTGGATGAGCTGACTGCGCTGCTGCATCGCGGGGCTGATGAGCTGTTTGAGCACATTCTCGATGTCAGCGATGAGCAGCGTCTGGGCAGTACCCAGCTCCATCTGCCTGAGTTGGGGGAAGAGTTGCGATCGCTCATTCAACAAGAGCTGCCCTTTGCCCTGGCCGACTTAGATCGACAGCGGGCTAACATTGATGCTGACCTACAGGCCGGGCTACAGTTTTTACAAGGGCGCGAGACCCATCAGTCCGAAACGATCCAGACCGCCCGTGAATGCTACGAAGCCAGCCTCACCCACTGGGTCCAATCAGAGGCTAATCTGGACAAGCAGGCAGTGCTGTTATTTCACCTGGGGCTGTGGTGGCGCAGCTACGCTGTGTTGCAGCGGGCCACCTACATTCCCTCCTGCGAACAAGCCCGGCGTTACTTTGAAGAATGCCTGAGTATTTTTCGTCACCAGCAGCGCCCCGATCGCACCGGGCGATTTATCCATGCCCTGGCAGAAGTCTTGCAAAAGCTAGGTGATTGGGACGCCCTCACCCGGGTTGCCCAGGAGGGCACCGTCCTCCATGAAGGCGATATGGTGCGACTGGCTCGAGACTATGGTTATCTGGCGGAAGTGGCCCTCGCCCAACAATATTGGGAGCGGGCACAACAGTATGCTGAGACCGCCCTCGCCCAGTCGCAGCGAACTGCCCAGTTACTCTCCCAGGCTGAAAGCCCCGAGCAGCCCTCGAGCAAACGCTCATCGACCGAACACTCGCCAGACGAACACGCATCTAGCGAAAGACCCTCAGGCGAACGGGACTCTGCCGAGACCTCTGCCAAAGCAGTCATGCTGTCGCTGCAGTTTCATCAGGGCTGGTATCTCTATTTGCTAGGGCAGGCCAATCTCAACCAGGGCAAGGCTCGAGAGGCCCTCAAAGACTTAGAACGAGCCCGTCAGCAAACTGAGCCCCGCTACGATCTCACCCTCTATCGCAAAATTTTAGAGGCCCTGAGAGATCTTCATTTTCAGCGCAAAGACTATCTTCAAGCCTTTCACCTCAAGCTAGAGCAGCGCCGCATTGAGAATCAATTTGGGCTACGAGCCTTTATCGGTGCAGGACAGATTCAGCCCTATCACCATACGCCCTATCTAGAGGGCACCAACGGGGGTGCAATCGCCCCCGAAATCCGTGCTTCGGGACGCCAGAAAGACATTTTAGCCCTGGTTGCCCGGCTGGTACAGCCCCAATACCCGATTGTGATTATTCACGGCCAGTCTGGGGTGGGCAAAAGCTCGATCGTCAGTGCGGGTCTGGTGCCCACCCTGCGCCAGGTGACTTCCGAAGGTCGCACCACGATGCCGGTGCTGATCAAAAGCTATCACCTGTGGCAGGCCGAGATTTTGCAAGCCCTCTCGGCCTCAGTGGCGTTCAGTCAGCGGCGACTCTCGGCGTCTTTAAGCCCCCTGGGCAGTGATTTTGACGACGACCTGTCCCTTAATACCAACTGGGATTATCCCCAAAATGCTCTCACAAATGCTCCAACAGACGAAGTGCTGAGCGCCCTAGATCGACTCCGTCAACGGACCCGCGATCGCTACGAGCAAGTTATTTTAATCTTTGACCAGTTCGAAGAATTCTTTTTTGAACGCCCTCAACTGGAGCAGCGCCTGGCTTTTTACCAGTTTTTACGAGACTGTATCAATGAGCCCTATATCAAAGTGGTGCTGGCCATTCGAGAAGACTACCTCCACTACCTCTTAGAGTGGGATCGGCTGGCGAATTTAGACATTATCAACAACGATATCCTCAGCAAAGAGGTGCGTTACTACCTGGGAAATTTCTCCCCCGAAGATGCCAACATGGTGATTCGGCAGCTGGCCGAAACCGCTCAACTGCCCCTCGAAGACCCGCTGATCGAAGTTCTGGTTCAAGATTTAGCCGAGCCAGTGCAGGAAGTCCGCCCCATTGAGCTGCAAATTGTCGGGGCAGAGCTGCAAAGAGAGAATATCACCACGCTGCAAGCCTATCGCCAACTGGGGCCTGAGCCTAAAGAAAAGCTGGTCCGAAATTTTCTCAATCACGTGATTCACGACTGTGGCCCCGAAAACACAGACCTGGCCCAGGCAGTGCTCTACCTGCTCAGCAGCGACGGGGGCACCCGCCCCCTCAAAACTCGCTTAGAGATTGATGAATCTTTAGAACTGGCGGGTATCTTATCCAGCTCAGAACGGCTCGATATAGTATTAGAAATACTCTCGGGGTCGGGGGTAATTTTTGAAATGCCGGATGTGTCTGGGGTCCGCTACCAGCTGGTGCATGACTATCTCAGTGAGCTGATCCAAGAACAAGATCGGCCTGGCCTGATCGCCGCCCTCAAAAATGAACGTCGTCGTCGCAAACTGACGGAAGATCAGCTGCGCAAAGCCCTCAAAGAACAAGGTAAAGTGCTTAACCGGGCTCGTCGTGAACGGCACCGCGCTGAGAAAGCTGAGATTCGGGCGCTGATGTCGGTTTCTCAAGCTCGACTGCTCTCCCACGATCACCTGGGGGCGCTGCTGTCAGCGGTCAAGGGCACCCAGCGGCTGATGCAAACCTCCGTCAGCTATGACCTCCGCATTCAAACCATCCTGGGGCTGTGGCAGGCGCTACACACCATTCGCGAGAAAAACCAGCTAGTGGGGCATCGGGACTGGGTGTTGACGGCGTGCTTTAGCCCGGATGGTGAGCAGATTGCCTCGGCCAGTGACGACAGCACGGCGATTGTGTGGTCGCTCCAGGGCAAACAGCTCCAGGTATTAGAAGGGCATCGGGGCAGTGTGCTAGACGTGGCTTTTAGCGCCGACGGTGAGCTGATTGCCACCGGCAGTGATGACCGCACCATCCGGCTATGGCGCGCTGACGGAGAGCTACTGCAAACTCTGGTTGGCCCCAGCGGGGCGATTAACAGTCTGGCCTTTAGCCCGGTTGAGCCTTATCTGGCCTCCGCCAGCAATGATCACACCCTACAGCTCTGGAGTTTGGACGGTGAGCTGATCAAAACCTTTGAGGGCCACCAAGACTGGGTACGCAGTGTTAACTTTAGCCCCGATGGCCAGTGGCTGGTCTCCGCCTCAGAGGACACCACCGTCAAACTGTGGCCGCTCAAGGAGGGTATACCTAAAACGCTGCAAGGCCATGCGGGCTGGGTTTTGACGGCGGTGTTTGCCCCCGACGGCCAACACATCGTCTCGGGTGGAGACGATCATACGCTGCGGCTGTGGAGCTTGGCGGGCCAGCTACTTAAAACCTTTGAGGGGCACCAAGATTGGGTAAGGAGCGTGTGTTTTAGCCCTAAGGGCGACCGGATGATCTCGGGCAGTGACGATAAAACGATTAAAATCTGGGATACCAGGGGGATGATCTTGCAAACCTTGCGGGGCCATCGCAGCAGCGTTTTGAGCGTAGATATCGGTCCTGATGGCGAGACAGTGGTATCTGCCAGCGACGATGATACGGTGAGACTTTGGCAGCTGAGCGGGCATCAGCCGATGATTTGCCAGGGCCACCAGGGGATCGTGTGGGATGTACGCTGGCAACCCCAGGGGGACTGGCTGGTCTCGACGGGGGCCGATGGCCAACTCAAGCTGTGGCACGCCAGCGGCGAGTTGTTGCAAACCCTTGAGGGGCATCAGGGCAGCATCTATGGGGTGGCCTGGAGCCCAGACGGGCAGAGAATCGCATCTGCCAGCGCCGATGGCACGGTAAAGCTTTGGAGGATGACGGGCTCCGACGCCGATGCCCCCCCGGATGCGCCTTTGCTGAACCTATACAAAACTCTGGAGGGTCACCAAGATGCGGTTTGGACAGTTGCCTTTAGCCCCGATGGAGAGACTCTAGCGACGGCGGGTCGCGATCGCATCCTCCACCTGTGGCAGCGAGACGGCACCCCCATCCGCCAGATCGAAGGCCACCAGGCCACTGTCTGGAGTCTGAACTTTAGCCCCGACGGTCGATTTTTAGTCTCTGCCAGCGAAGATTGCAGCGTGCGGGTGTGGGATTGGCAAAAGGGCACCGGCAGGCTATTGGCCGAGCACGGCGGCGGGGCCTGGGATGCGGTCTTTAGTCCCAGCGGGCAGCTGATTGGCTCCGGTGGCAGCGATAGCACCCTGCGGCTGTGGACACCCTCCGGCAAAGAACAACTGGCCCTGCGCGGCCATCGCGACTGGGTGCGCAGTTTATGCTTTAGCCCTGACCGGCAGATGATTGCCTCCGCCAGCGACGACACGACAATTCGACTATGGAGCCGAGCCGGGCGACTGTTGCAAACCTTAGACGGCCATCGGGGGATTGTCTGGCGAGTCACTTTTGACAGTGTGGGAGAGCGACTGGCCTCCGCCAGCGCCGACGGCACCGTGAGAATTTGGAACCTGAGAGCCACCGACCTGCTTAAGCAGAGCTGTCGGTGGCTGCAAGACTATCTTCAGTACAACTCAGCGCTGGATGACGACGATCGCGATATATGTGGCTAAATATACGTGGCTAAAGCATCATCTTGAGCCTTGGATCTGAGATGCATTCTGAACTCTCCCCTACCAGATCCCTTAAACCTGTATCTGCAATAACACCGTCGGTAGCGGGTACCACCGACCATAGGAGCTAGATTCGGCAAATGTCACGACTGGGGGTCATAAACCCACTTGTGGGTGCCATCTATTGTTATAGAGAGGACCATGGAAAGACTGATCGCGCTTTTGGGTTTGGGTGTATTTGTGGGGTTTGCGTATCTGCTCTCGGTGGATCGACGAGCGGTGCGCTGGCAGACAATTCTCTGGGGGTTAGGGCTACAGCTGCTCTTTGCTCTGTTTATTTTGAGAACACCGATTGGTTTATCTATCTTTCAGAGCCTGGGCAGCGGGGTGAGTGCGTTTCTAGATTTCTCTGATGCTGGGGCTTCGTTCGTTTTTGGTGAAAACTTTCAAGATTTTTTCTTTGCCTTTAAAGTGTTGCCGACGATCATTTTCTTTTCGGCATTTATTAGCCTGCTGTACCACTACAACATTTTGCAGTGGGTGGTCAGCCTTGTAGCTCGGCTGATGGTCCGCACGATGAAAACATCGGGCTCAGAGACCCTGTCGGCGGCGGGCAACATTTTTGTGGGGCAGACCGAAGCGCCCCTGCTGATTAAACCCTATGTTTCGACTATGACCATGTCTGAGCTGCACGCGGTGATGACCGGGGGGTTTGCAACCATTGCTGGGGGGGTGCTGGCCGCCTATGTGTCATTTGGGGTGCCTGCTGAGCATTTGATTGCTGCCTCGGTGATGTCAGCCCCGGCTGCGCTGGCCATTTCTAAGCTGATGTTTCCTGAAACTCAGGAGTCGCCCACTCGCGGAAAGGTGAGTCTGGAGGTCGAGAAAACCAGCGCCAACGCGATTGATGCGATCGCAAACGGCACCCTCGACGGGTTGAAACTGGCGCTGAATATTGGTGCCATGTTCATCGCATTTCTAGGCATCCTGGCCGCTGTCAACGCCCTGTTTGGGACGGTGGGCGGGTGGTTTGGCTATCCTGAGCTGTCACTAGAGCTGATTTTGGCGACGCTGCTGGCCCCGATTGCCTGGCTGATGGGGGTCCCCTGGGCCGATTGCAGCGCGGTCGGTATGCTTCTGGGCAAGAAGACTATCTTAAATGAGTTTATTGCCTACGTCGATTTGCAAGCCCTGATTGAAGATGAGACCATCTCAGAACGGGCGATCGTGATCGCCACCTATGCCCTCTGCGGCTTTGCCAACCTCGGCTCGATCGGTGTCCAGATCGGCGGCATCGGCGGCATTGCCCCCAGTCGTCAGGCCGACCTCGCTAAGATTGGCGTTCGGGCGATGGTGGCAGGCACCCTGGCCTGCTTTATGACCGCCTGTATTGCCGGCATTCTTCTGTAGGATGTGAAAGTAACGTCGACCGTCGACCATCGCCCAGTATCATCTATCCTTGGCCACATCTGGATTGCCCGATTGGAAGAAAAGCTTCCCATCAAACATCGTTAGCCACCGATGGCTCGGAAATAATCTCAGAAAACTCCCTCACCCACCCACCCCGATTCAAGGTAGCCTGATCCTTAAAATTGATTCTTAAACTTATAGTGGTGACCTTTCGTAGACCTAACCATTTATGACACTGCTACAGGTACTGGGTGCGCTATTAATTTTTGTCCTGTGTCCGCTGCTAGGGGGCTTGCCACTGACCGGGTGGATCGTGCGGCTGTTGGCCGGTAAACAGCTGCGAGAAACCGGCACCCGAAATGTCAGCGTCTCAGCCGCGTTTTACCATGGGGGCACCGCCGTAGGGGTTCTGACCGTGGCCGCCGAAGCCTTTAAGGGCATTGCCGCTGTCTTACTAGCACGCTACTTTTTTCCTCTGGATCCGATTTGGCCGGTAGTGGCCCTGATTGCCCTGGTGATGGGGCGCTACTGGATGGGGCGGGGGGCCGGGGTCACCAATGTGGTGTGGGGTTTTTGGATCTACGATCCGGTAGTGGCGGGTCTAACCTTTTTAATTAGCTTTATTGGGTTTACCTTGTTTCGTCAGCGACAGCAGGGTCGTCTGTTGGTGTTGGTGTTACTGCCGCTGCTGACCGCCCTGCGCCATGGTGACGGTCTGCGGATGGTGGCAGTGGCCTGTCTGTCTGGGATCATTTATTGGATTTATCAAAAGCTACCCGATGATTTAGATTTGCCCGCCAGTGGCGGGCGTGTTGAGTCCCAGTCGATGTTTCGCTTTTTTCGCGGGGAGGGTGCCTTGAAATCATTAGATCAGGTGTTGAAACCCGAGCAGGTGGGTGCAAAAGCAGCAACCCTCTCCCAGCTTAGGGCCTGGGGATATGCGGTGCCGATGGGCTACATCTTGCAAGCCGGAGACGACCCCGCCGCAATCCTGAACATTGCTCAGCCGTCGCCGTCGCAGCCTTTGGTGGTGCGGTCGTCTGCGGTAGGGGAAGATTCGTTGACGGCCTCGGCGGCGGGCCAGTATGTCTCGATTACGGATGTCACCAGTGCAGAGGAGCTGCAAGCTGCGATCGCAACCTGTTTCGCCGCCTATAACACTCCCTCAGCCGCTCGCTATCGTCAGGATCGCAACCTTCCTGAGGCCGGTATGAGCTTGCTAGTGCAGCAGCAGGTCAGGGGCGTCTTTTCCGGGGTGGCCTTTAGCCGCGATCCGGTGGCCCGCTGTGGCGATACGGTGGTGATCGAGGCCCTGCCAGGACCCGCTAGCCAGGTAGTATCAGGGCAGGTCACGCCCCAGCGATATCAGGTGGTCATCACCCCCACAGATCTGCAACCGGGGGATGCGTGGCAGCTGCCCGAGGCCCTTACCCTGTCGGTGGAGGGCACCGGGGATCTGCCCGACCGACTGGTGCAGCAGGTCGCCTATCTGACCCGGCACCTGGAGCAAACCTTTAACGGCGTCCCCCAGGATGTGGAATGGAGCTACGACGGTGAGCAACTCTGGATGCTGCAAAGCCGACCGATCACCACGCTGGTGCCGATCTGGACCCGCAAGATCGCCGCCGAGGTTATCCCTGGCGTGATTCGCCCGCTGACCTGGTCGATTAACCGTCCGCTCACCTGCGGCGTCTGGGGGCAAATCTTTTCGATTGTCTTGGGCAAGCGGGCGGCGGGCATCGATTTTGAAGACACCGCCACACTGCACTACTCCCACGCCTATTTCAACGCCACGTTGCTGGGGGATATCTTTACGCGCATGGGGCTACCCCCAGAGAGCCTGGAGTTTTTGACCCGAGGGGCCAAGTTTAGCCGACCGCCGCTGCGGGCTACCCTGCTCAATGTGCCGGGGCTGTTGCGATTAGCGCAGAGAGAATGGCGGCTGCTCAAAGATTTTGAGCGCGATCATCAAGCTCACTTTCAACCTGGACTGCGGACACTTCAGCAGCAGCCTGTGACCCAGCTAGGCCCCCACGATCTTGTGCAGCGCATCGATTTGATTCTCACCCTGCTCGAAAAGGTGACCTACTACAACATCCTGGCTCCACTGGGGTTAGCCCTGCGGCAGTCTTTGCTCAAGGTCGATAGCGCCCTGCTCGATAACCGCGCTAGCCCCGAGATTCAAGCGGTCGAAGCGATTAAGGCCCTGGCCTTAAAGTCGCGATCGCTGCTGGCCCGACTCGACTCGCTGCCCGACTCAGGAGCGTCTTTGTTTGCCCTGCTGGCGGAGCATCCCGAAGGCCATCAGGTATTTGACGACTTGGAGATTTTTCTAGACGAATATGGCTACCTCAGCGAGGTCGCCACAGACATTGCCGTCCCCACCTGGCGCGATAACCCCCAGCCGGTAAGGGCCATGCTGGCCAGGTTTATGTTTTACCCCCCCACCTCCTCTAAATCATCTAACCCAGATACTGCAGAACCCCCCCCGGCTCCACCCGCCTGGAAAATCAGCCAGGTACAATCCCGACTCGATCTCAAAGGCCAGGTCAGCGAAGTCTATAATCGATTGCTAGCAGCTCTACGCCAGTGCTTTTTAGTACAACAAGGGGCGTGGTTGGCCCAGGGCAAACTCCAGACAGAGGGGGATATCTTTTTTCTCAACTGGTCAGAGATTCGCCCCCAGCTGATGAACGGGGACACGACCCCGTGGCCTCAGCTGCAAAGCTTGATCGCAGTGCGTAAAGCCCTCTGGCAAGCAGATATCCAACGTCAGCAGGTGCCCTACCTCGCCTACGGCTGGGAACCAGCTGAAGCATCCTTTTTACCCGCTAGTGTCAGTCAGGATCGGGTTTTTCAAGGCATTGGCGCAAGCCCCGGCACGGTAGAAGGTGAAATCAAAATAATGACTTCGCTAAATTCGGGCATCGCCGTTGATAATCAAACCATCTTGGTGGTGCCCTACACCGATGCGGGGTGGGCACCGCTGCTTGCCCGGATTGGCGGCCTGATTGCGGAAGTGGGTGGCCAGCTCTCCCACGGGGCAATCGTGGCTCGAGAATACGGCATCCCGGCGGTCATGGATGTGGCCTCGGCCACCCAACGGTTCCAAAACGGCCAGCGCGTTCGGCTTGACGGCCAGCGCGGCACGGTCGAGGTTTTGTCATGATTTAGCGTCATAATTGAGCCATGGTCTCAGTTCAAACTTCTCATTTAGAAGGCAGTTTCAAGGGTGCACATGATCTAGAGCTTTATTACCAGGCCTGGTATCCAAGTCGGCCTGCCAAAGCTGCGATCGCACTCGTCCACGGCCTGGGTGAGCATTGCGATCGCTACGACATGATGGCGATGGCCCTCGCCGATGCCGGATATGCCCTGTTTGGCTTTGATAATCAGGGCCATGGGCGTTCCGACGGGCAGCGCGGCCACATCGAGCAGTGGCAAGACTATCGCGATAATGTCTGTGCCTTTTTAGAGACCATTCGGGGGCATGAGCCCACGCTGCCAATTTTTATCTTGGGCCATAGCCTGGGGGGGCTGATCGTCTTGGACTATGTCCTACACCAACCCAGCAATCTTGTCGGCGTCGTGGTCAGCGGCCCCCCGATTCGCCCGGTGGGGGTCGCCAAGCCCTATCTGGTTGCGCTTGTACGGCTGTTTTCGGACTGGTTTCCCCGCCTGTCCCTTAGCGTAGACATGGGTAAAGCGGCCCTCTCCCGCGACCCCGAGGTGGTTCGACAGACCCAAGCCGATCCCTTGATTCATTCGGTGGCGACCCTGCGCTGGGGGGCCGAAGCGATGAAGGCCATTGCCCACGTACGAAAGCAGATTAGCACCCTCAAACTACCGATTTTGCTGATCCATGGGGATGCTGACAGCATCAACGATGTCAGCGGCAGTCAGGAGCTGTATGAGGGGGTTGCGATCGCAGACAAAACCCTCAAGATCTACCCCGGCAACTACCACGAACCCCACAATGATCTCGACCGAGATCAGGTCATGCGGGATTTGATCACCTGGTTAGACACCCATTTACCCGACGAGAGTTGAGTGGGTTTGATCCATGCAATTGCAACCTGTAGGCTCCATACGTCCTTGCCAGGCTTGCCCCTGACTGTTTGCCAATCGCCTTACACAGCTTTCTACAACTCTGCCAAATCGTCAGTGAGCAGTTTGTGGCCCATAGCATAGTTGGCAAACGCGGCAACACCATCTACCACGCTAAGGGCAATGGCTCCTTTAGGCCCCGTGAGTCTCAAGGGAGCCAAGAGGTTAGGCAGCCAGGAGACCACCTCATTGGCGATCTCTAAACCGGGTTTCTCTTCCTTCGGAATCGTTGTCAGATACCGGGTCGCTAGTCCGGCATCCACAATTGAGAAGACGAAGGCGGCCACAATCGAGGGCTCGTCGGCCCGCTTTAAGCGCTGGCGGGTGACGTCGTTCCCCTTGGCGTTAGCGATCTCTTTGCCCGTGAAAATGACAACATCAAGCAAATACACAGCCGTTCGCCAGCCCCACATTACGCGTTCCCAGTATTCTTGCTCGTTTTTACTTTTGGAGACTTTGTGGGCAGCAACATTGTAGGGCCGCCCCCCAGGAAAACCGGGTGAGGAGGGGAAGCTGGCTAACCAGCTGAAGCCCCCCAGCACCAGGCTGACGACCTCGAAGCCAAAACCAGCCGTTTCTTCGTAAGGGTCATCAGCTTTTTCGGGCAAGACATCTAGGTAAGCAGTGATCATGCCGTTAATCACATCGGCGAGGAGGCCCGTATTGCCCCAATGTTGAATCGAGTTAATCCGCGCCAAGCTCGATCTCTGCACGCTGGCTCTGGGCTCAGTAGCCACCTGAGCGATCGCCCGCTCTCCCCCAACATTAGCTGCTTGTAGGCTCGCTTGGGAGGCAGCGCTCGCCTGAGCGTCTGCTTGAAAGGCCAAAGCCAGCGGCGGCTCATTTTTGAACGGAGTTTCGCCAAAAACGAGTTTGGAGACTATCGTCACGGGAATCGCCAGTAGCAAGCCCGTCAGATTCAGGATCGTCAGCTTGCCGCCCCCAATCAGCCGGAACAGTTGAGAGATAAAGGGGATTTTGATTTCGGCGTTGAGCAGATTTTTGAGCTGTTCAATGGCCTCGGCGATCGCATCCAAAAAGCCCAGCGCCAAGTTCTCGACTGCTTCCAGCAGTTGAATGACGACATCTCTGAGGGTTTCCACCAGCACGATCACCGCCAACTGCGGTTTCAGCGGATTGGCAATCAGCGTGGCAATGGTTTCACCCAGCCCTTCAAACCCTCGCAGCACCGCCCCGACCCCGTCGGCAAAGGCTTCCGCAAAGTGGAACACGAAGTGCTCTGGCTTCGAGTCTCCGCTCGGCGGCGTCACGCCTCGGGGCGTGGGTCCGGCATCGTCTTGCTTGGAACCCCCCATCAGCTTAGAGAAAAACCATTCGACTGCTTCGGGTAGCCCCGAGCCTCCCTCACGCACCTCTGAGGGGTCACCGCCCAGGGTTTCAATCAGGGCATTCATCCCTTCTTCGACGGTCTCTTGTAGCTCGTCCATAAAGTTGGCAACGGGGACTTTAACGGCTTCGACTTGCTGAGCAACGTAATCAAATCCATCGTTGATCGACTGCACTAGATATTTCTGGGTGTCTAAGATATCGCCCCAGTCAAACAAAAACTGCAGGAACTCGATGAACTTTTTGATGCCATTCACGACTTTTTCAACCACGGCTTCCACAAGCTCAGCCACCTTTTCAGCGGTATCAACCACAAAGTCAATGACTTCTTCAGCAGTTTTGACTACAAAGTGGACGACGCCCTTAACCGCGCCAACCACCACTGAGGTGGCTTTTTTGACGGCCTCTCGAATCCGTTTGCCGATTCTGAGCCGTTTGATTGCCCCTACCCGTCGAGCGCCGCCAATGCCAATCACGCCGGGCAGTTGAGTGTCTTTATCGGAGGGCTCTGAAATGGAAGCAATTTCACTGCTGGTAGCTTGACTAAGCAGCCGCGCAAAGTCATCCTGACTGACTGGCTCTTCCTGAATCCCAGCATCCTCAGATCGTTTAGCGGCCACTGAAGCTGATACTAACCCCTGTGCTTGCAGGTTTGCCGCTTTCGCAACCACCTGTGGACGATCGCCCTCGTCAGGCGCAGGCTTAAATTTCAGTTCCCAGGGCTGGTCGATCGCCGCGCCAGATACGACTCGCTCAGAGGACAGCACCCGGCTGCTGCCGC
>JBCDDJ010000053.1:0-21603 GCA_039180385.1 Cyanobacteria bacterium P01_G01_bin.38
ATGGTGGCCCCTTACCTCACCTTGACGCAGCTCACCTATCGACTGTCTCAGAGCATTGCGTTTCAAGAAGGGTCTCGCGAAAACTTTGGACGGGCGGTTGAGCTGGCCGATCAGGCTGTAAAACTGCATCAGCAGGGCGACCGTTCGCTGAGCGCCTTGCAGCAGCAAGAGTTTTTATGGCAGTCGGCCATTGCTAAGCTTGAAGCTGTTGATTCTGAGTCGGTGATGACTCAGCAAGCCCAGGAAAAAATTGAGCAGTATCAGGCGATCTTAAAACCGCTTGCCCAACAAATAGACACCCAGCAGTCAAATTTTTTAGAGCCGATCGCGGCGGAACGCGGCAACCCCAAAGATGTGCGGATTGTGGTTTGTCAGATAGACGGCGATGAGTGCAGGCGCTGGCAGGGCGATGTGCCCCCAGCCAGCGCTGCGAGCTTGATTAAGTTGCCGATTGCGATCGCGGTTATGGACAAAGTCAACACTGATGGGGCAGATCTAGATGAGAAAATCTATATTGACCCAGGGAACTTCACCGAAAATGCCGATGGCGCAAAGATATTTGTAGATCGTGAGTACACGCTGCGGGAAGTAATGGCCCGCATGATCAAAGAGAGCAACAATATTGCCACCAATCAGTTAATCGATTATTTGGGTCGCGACTATATCAATCAAACCCTCCGCAAGCGAGGATATCCGGTGACTTTTGTGGACTACAAACTAGTCGGCGATAGCACCTTTCCTAAAAATGCTGGATCACGCCCCAACCGCAGCACCGCCAAAGAACTCACAGACATGATGCTGGGGATCTATCGTTTTGAGAACCCCGGTGACGAGGAACTTTTAGACGCCTTGGTGGGCCAGTACGACTGGGATTTTGGCTACAAAGCCCTTAAGGGAGCAGACCCAGCGGTGCAATGGATCGGGGAAAAAACCGGTCAAAACTCGAAGGTGATCGGCAGTATCTTGGCCTTTAAGGTCGGAGAAGAACGCTACGTCATGACCGTCAGTATCGATCACAGCGCCAACCAGGTGCGCCTGAGACAGGTGATCCGGGACGTCGCAAACCATATTTTAGAAAACGGCCCCCTGGACGAAACCCGACATCGCTGAGCCGAGGGTTGGGTCCTTCATGTCGGAGTTTAGAAGTATTTCAAGGCACAAACCTGCCTCTATTTCTTGATCCCCCCTTGTCAAGTGCTGAATACAATCAGACACTGTTATGAGAGTGCATAATAAATTTCGTTAGCGGGTCGACTTGTGAAAAGAGTTCTTTCAATCATCTTGGGTGGGGGTGCCGGCACCCGCCTTTATCCTTTGACGAAATACCGTGCCAAGCCAGCCGTGTCGCTGGCAGGTAAGTACCGTTTGATAGACATTCCAGTTAGTAATTGCATTAATTCGGAAATTTTAAAGATTTACGTATTAACTCAATTCAACTCGGCGTCGCTCAATCGGCATATTACTCGGGCATATCACTTCTCTCAGTTTAGCGATGGCTTTGTAGAAGTATTAGCCGCCCAGCAAACCCCTGAGAACCCGAACTGGTTCCAAGGGACTGCCGATGCGGTGCGCAAATATCTCTGGCTGCTTGAGAGCTGGGATGTGGATGATTTTATTATTCTATCGGGGGACCATCTCTACCGGATGGACTACCGACTTTTTGTTGAGCGTCATCGCGAAACCAACGCAGATGTCACCCTATCGGTCGTGCCGATTGGGTATAAGACGGCTTCTAGCTTTGGTCTGATGAAAATCGACGCAGGCGGTCGCATTGTCGATTTTTATGAAAAGCCCAAAGGGGATGCCTTAGAGTCTATGAAGGTAGACACCACCACCCTGGGGCTGACCCCTGAGCAAGCTAAAGAAAAGCCATTTATTGCTTCAATGGGCATTTATGTGTTTAAGAAGCAAGTGCTGATTGACCTGCTCCGCCGGTCCCCTGACCAAACTGACTTTGGCAAGGAAATTCTGCCGTCTTCTGCCCGTGACTATAATGTCCAGGCCTATTTGTTTAACGGTTATTGGGAAGACATTGGTACTATTGAAGCCTTCTTTACCTCCAACATTGCGCTGACCCGCCAACCTGAGCCGCCATTCAGCTTTTACGACGAGCAAGCACCAATCTATACTCGATCGCGTTATCTGCCCCCCAGTAAATTGCAAGAGTGTCACGTCACCCAGTCCATCATTGGCGAAGGCTGCATTCTCAAAAACTGTCGCGTGGAAAACTCGGTGATCGGCCTGAGACAGCGGATTAATGCCAACTGCGTGATCGAAAATGCACTGCTGATGGGGGCCGATGCCTACGAGCCCCAGACTGAGCGGAGTCGACATCTAACTCGAGGCAAGATTCCGATTGGCATTGGTGAGGGCACCACGGTCCGACGCGCCATCATCGATAAAAATGCGCGGGTGGGTCAAAATGTGCAGATCATCAACAAAGAAGATGTGCAGGAAGCCGAGCGCGAAGACCTGGGCTTTTATATCCGCAGTGGGATTGTGGTGGTCCTTAAGAATGCGACTATTCCTGACGGCATGATTATCTAGGCTAGGGCGTTTTAGCCTCCCAATTAACTAGATTTAGCCTCTAAATTGACGAGTCTTAAAGGGCAGACGATCCCGTCTGTCCTTTTTTTGTCTGTCTCTTTTTATGAACCTTGCCATGGTCGCTCAGCCCCTAGCCCTTGTCTTAATTGGTCTACCCGGCAGTGGCAAATCCACTTGGGCGCAGGGGTTTGTCGTTCAGCACCCTGAGTATCAGCTGATTTCGACGGATACCATTCGGGCTCAACTCTACGGTAATGAGGCAGCTCAAGGGGAATGGGGACATGTGTGGGCCGAGGTACATCGGCGACTGCGTGAGGCGGCTACCCCCGGTAGCGACTCAACCGGCATCATTTACGATGCCACCAATGCACGACGGCGCTATCGGCGGCGTTTGTTGAGCACCCTCAAGACTTTGGACTACTCCATTGGTGGTCTCTGGTTTGATATCCCGTTAGGTTGCTGTTTGCAGCGCAATCAAAACCGGACGCGTCAGGTACCCGAAACCGTCATCTGGAGAATGGCACGACAGCTGCAGGGGGGAAGGCCTACGACCCATGAAGGGTTTGACTGGCTGGTGCAGCTGTGTCCACCGGAGAAACCAACTGGTCTGCTTTAGGGGGACTTGCTTTGAGGTAGCCTGCTTTGAGGTATAAGTGTTTTATGGCCAGCCGCTCTGCTATAGTCAGCTCAACTTTATATCGTCCAGCTATATAGTTAACGATAACTCGCCATATATTTAGCGATAGTCAGTTCAACTTTTCTGGCGCAATTTTGGAAGGGCCAATCATTTATGGGTGAGTCTGAGAGGCAAGTGAATAGTGACGACTTGCTGCAATCTCTAGACGAAGACTTTCAGGCACTGCAACAGCATTTTGCGGCGCAGTTGTCGAAAGATATTGAGTTTCTTGAGGCTGAGAAATCTCGGCTGATCGGTGAACTTGCCAATCTGCGCCAGGATTATGAAAATTTGCGGGTGAGCTATCAGGCCCTACAGGCCGATTCGGAGGTGGCGCTAACGGAGCAGCAAACGACTCAGCAGCAGGCCTGGGCTAAACAACTCTCGAGGGTGATTGCTCGCAACTTGCAAGAAGATTTGCGTAGCTATGTATCGCGTTCAGCGGAGCAAGGGCTGATTATCCCCCATGCAGCCAATGAGCTATTGAGCAACTTAGATGCCACCCTGGCTCAAACCTTGCATTCGCTGCAGCATGACCTGAGTAGCTATCAAAGTGCGATCGCACAGCAAATTACCCGAATGCAGGCAATGGAGCAGCAGGGAGAAGCCCTGTTAGAACATCTGGTGGCGCGCCTCAGCCAGCAGCTACAGGCCCAGCCGCCGGCGTTAGCGATTAATAATTCACCGCTGATAGAGGGGGAAGACACGACGGGGGAGGTCACCCTGGAGCGAGGTCGCCCTGGTCGCCCTGAGCTGCCCCTGGAGCCCTCTCGGCGGCTAACGCCGATCTATGCTGGGCGGACGCTGCCTGGGCGGACGCTGTCGTCATCATCGCCTAAAGCCCGGTTAAGAGGCCGAGACCCAGATCGCCCCGAGCAGCGGCAAAAGGGATTGCTGTTTAGCGCGATCGCAACTCTACTATTAGCCTTGAGTACCCTCCTGGTGGGCGTCATCAGCCAGGGTAATACTCGGTTTGGTCCGGCCTTTGAGGCCATCGGCACCTTTAGTTTTTTGCAGGCCACGGCGCTGGTGTGGTTGAGGATGGGGGTCCTGCTGCCGGTGCTGTTATTACTGGCCCCCCAACTCCACCGAGGGGTTTGGACCGATTTTCAACAGTGGGGGCGCAGTGGTCGCCTCTGGCTACAGCTAATTGGCAGCGGCTTTTTCTTGTTTTGCTCCCAGGTATTTTTATATCAAGCGGTGTCCACCATTGGCCCAGGGCTCGCCACGGCTCTGCTATTTGTCTATCCGCTGGTGGGGATTCCGCTGATGTGGAGCGTCAACCGAGAGCGCCCAAACCTGATGCGCTGGGTGGTGATGGGGGCGATCACGATGGGGGGCATCTTAGCCGTTCGCCCCGCCCTGATTGGGACCGACACCCTCAACAATATGGGGATTGGTGCAGCGCTGCTGGCTGCGATCGCATTTGCCCTTTACATTGTCACCATGAATTTAAACCTGGCCCGCCAGTGTCACCCGGTCTCGTCGGGAATCGTACACTTTTGCACCACTGCCCTGATCAGCAGCCTGATTTTGATGGCGAAGCCCTTTGCCCTGATCAGCAGCATTAACAATCTTGCACCCTTTGTCCTCGGTGGCTTGGGGCTAGGTATTTTGGCTAGTCTGGCGTATTTCTTTAACTTTATCGGCCTGCGATTAGCGGGGGGCCATCGGGCGGCGATCATTGCGGCGAGCACTCCGTTTTTAACCGCGGTCCTAGCAGGGTTATTGCTAACCAGCACAACTTTTGCCCTCATTCAGTGGGCCGGGCTGGCGCTAATTACCTTAGCCGGGGTTGCCCTGAGCCTCGATCGCCTGGGTAAACAGACCTGAAACCAACGGAGCTAGATTCAAAGATTTAAAACGGAGAGAGAGGGATTCGAACCCTCGAACGAGTTGCCCCGTTACAGCATTTCCAGTGCTGCGCCTTCAACCACTCGGCCATCTCTCCAAGCTGTTTCTTGCCAATTGTGGGCAATGCTTCCCACAGCTTTGATATCCTATCAGAAATTGAGTGGCCCCCGGACGATTGATTTCAACTTCGCGGGTTTTTCGTGCGAACATATATCAGCTGCCACACCCCCACCTTTTTCTATGGATCAGACGGACGATACTCAGACGCACAATACTCGGACCTACAGCATCCATATTCACCATCGACAAAAGCAGCGTGACTACACTGTGCGCGTGCCAGAAGATCGCTATATTTTGCAAACCGCCGAAAACCAGGGAGCCGACCTCCCCTTTGCCTGCCGCAATGGGGCTTGCACCACCTGCGCTGTGCGGATTTTGTCGGGAGAAGTGGATCAGCCAGAGGCCATGGGTCTCTCCCCAGGACTGCGAAAAAAAGGCTATGCGCTGCTGTGCGTGAGCTACCCGAGAACCGACCTGGAAGTCGAAACTCAGGACGAAGATGAGGTATACGAGCAACAGTTTGGCCGGTATTTTGGTAAGGGCAAAGTACGGGTGGGATTACCGTTGGATGAGGATTAATATGCTTTCTCCCGACGACCTCCAAAGATTTTTAGATATCGCCAGTGAAGCTGCCCTTGCCGGGGGAGCTGTGCTGCAACAGTACTGGGGCAAACTCAAAAATATTCAGGAAAAGGGACGACCAGGGGATCTGGTGACCGAAGCGGACAAAGCTTCCGAGGCAGCGATTCTCGAAATCATGCAGCGCCATCTCAGCGATCACGCCATCCTAGCCGAAGAATCTGGGCAATTGGGCAATCAGGACAATCCACTGCTGTGGGCTATTGACCCTCTGGATGGCACGACCAACTACGCCCATCAGTATCCTTTTTGCGCCGTGTCGATCGGTCTACTGGTAGAGGGGGTACCCACCGTCGGCGTAGTCTTTGACCCAGTGCATAACGATTTATATCGAGCTGCCCAGGGGTTGGGGGCAACCTGCAATCGTCAGCCGATTCAGGTCTCTAATACGGCGCGATTGGCAGATAGCCTGCTGGTCACCGGCTTTGCCTACGACCGTCGAGAAACCTCGGACAATAACTATGCTGAGTTTTGCCACTTTACCCACCTGACCCAGGGGGTGAGGCGGGGGGGATCCGCCGCCATGGATCTGGCCTGCGTGGCCTCTGGTCGCCTCGATGGCTATTGGGAGCGAGGCCTCTCTGCCTGGGATTTAGCAGCAGGCGTGGTGTTGGTGCAGGAGGCGGGAGGCCAGGTCAGCGCCTACGATAGCCGCCCCTTTGAGATTGGGTCGGGCCGCATTTTAGCCAGCAATGGCACTTTGCACACCGCAATGAGTCAAGAGTTAGATAAAGTAAAACCAATCGATTTTTTACCCTAGCCAGATGGTCTGAGGGGGGCGGCAAATCGCTACACTAAGGTAGCGAAACCTAAACACGGAAACCAGAATACGTTATCTGATAATTTTTTGAGCGCGAAAATTTCGAAACTCGTAGGCTATGGAAATTGACCAGGGACTTTTCAAATTAGACGTGGTTGACTACCACGCAGTATTAGGTGTGTCTGTCGAATCAAATCCTAAACAGGTTCGCAAGCGTTATCTAAAGATCGCCCGCAAGCTGCACCCCGACAGCTTGCGTAGTGCCAGCGATGAGCAAAAGCAACAGGCCAGTGAGCTGCTGTCTAAGTTGGTTAACCCAGCCTACGAGACCCTCAGCCAAGAAAAGTCAACAGTTGAGCACAGCGTCATATTGCGCCTAAAAGGGCAGCAGCTGCAACAGCAGCCGATTTTGCTCCAGCTGAATAGTCAAAAAGCCAAAATCCTGTCAAATAGCAATAACCTCGATTATGACTACGGCAACCAGGTTAAAGCCCTTAGTACCGATCAGTACGAGTCGTTAGACACGGTGCTCGGCGTGATTGGTGAGCTGAGCGAACTGAATGCAGTTTATGTGATGCGTAAAGGGGGGTTGGACACCCCGCCGCCCCAGGAGGCACAACCCTCAGAAGAAACCGCCGCCGCCGCCTCTGAGCCGACGGTTGGTACAACGCCAGCAACCCCCTATCGTCGTCGCCGCGATGTGATCATCGACAGCTATCTTAACCGCGCTAAAGAGTTTGAGTACAAACGCAATTACACGCGAGCGATCGTCGAGCTGCGCGAAGCGATCAAGGCTCATCCCAGCAGTCCTCGCTGCCACAGTCGGCTAGCTGAGCTTTACATGAAATCGGGGCAAACCACCATGTCGAGCATTCACTGCAAGCGAGCCCTTGAGCTTAACCCGACAGATCAGGCCGCCCTCGAGCTACAAAAGAAATTTGATGCCCAAGATAAGCGGGCAGCAAGGGGCGCTCAACAAAAGTCTGACAGCCAGTCAGGGGGGAGTTTTCTGGGTGGTTTATTTGGCAAAAAGCGGAAATGACTTATCAACCTCCCACCGGCGCCCGCGATCTGTTTCCTCTGGATGTGGCTCAAAAACGCTGGATTGAAGATCGCCTGGAGGCAGTTTTTCACGGTTGGGGCTACCACCGGATTATTACCTCGACCGTGGAACACATGGAGACGCTGATGGCGGGCGGGGCTATCAATCAATCCGATGTAATTGAGTTGCAGGGTAGCCAGGGCGAGCGCCTGGGGTTACGGCCCGAGCTCACTGCATCGATTGCGCGGGCGGCGGTGGCCCGCACTGATACGGTTACCTACCCCCAGCGACTGTGCTATAGCGCCAACGTGTTTCGCCGCTGCGCCACCGGTAGCCACGGTGGGCAGCAAGAATACTACCAAGCTGGGGTCGAGCTGATTGGGGCCAGGGGCTTGCTGGCCGATGCGGAGGTGCTGCTGTTGGCGGCAGACTGTCTCAAGGCAGTGGGGTTAGATAGCTGGCATCTCATTTTGGGTGAGGCCGATCTAACTCGGTCGCTGCTGCGCCCGTTTCCGGAACCATTGCGATCTCAGGTCAGGGTTGCGATCGCAGCCCTTGATCGAGTCACCCTGGAGACCCTACCCATGCCCCCAGAGCTGCGCGACCATGCCCTAAAGCTGATGGATCTGCGCGGCACTCCCCAAACCGTGCTAGAGGCCGTCAGTAAGCTCGACCTTGATGAGCAACAGCAAAGCATCGTCAACGGGCTGCAATCCTTGGTTGACCTGCTAGAAAAACTGGTCGCCCCCCCAAAGGAGCACCCCAAGGACGCCATAGCAGGCAAGCAGGGGCTCGCGCTAATTCTCGATCTGAGCTTAATCCAACCCTTTGACTACTACACCGGCATCGTCTTTGAGATTATCGCCGACACCCCCCGCGCAGTCGTCAGCCAGGGCGGGCGCTACGACCATCTGCTAAGCCAATATCACCCCCAGGGCAAGGGATACCCCGGGGTAGGCTTTGTGCTCAACGTCGATGCCCTCCAGCAGGTATTGTTGCCCCACGGTCAGCTGCCTGGCCAGACCCCGCCCACTGACTGGCTGGTGGTTGCCACCGTCCCCCAGTCCGCCGCCGCCGCCCTCGCCTATGCCGACAAAATTCGCCAATCGGCTAATCTGGTGCGGGTAGAGTTCAATCTGGATATGAGCCAGCCCCCAGATGTTTTGCGATCGCAGGCCCAACAGCGCCAAATCACCCGCATTGCCTGGATTCGGGATGATGGACTGCCGGAGATTGAGGCGGTTGGCTAGGTGATAGGTGATAGGTAGCTAAAACTTGAAACCTAAGACCCAAAACCCAAAACCTAGAACCCAAAACCTAGAAAGTGCTGTAGATTAAGACTTGTAAACAATACCCCCTGTCATCCTGTGGCCCACACCATTGTTACCAACGTTTGCGAAGGCGTCGCTGATTGTGTCGATGCCTGCCCCGTCGCCTGTATCCACGAGGGACCCGGTAAAAATACCAAAGGCACTGACTGGTATTGGATTGATTTTGACACCTGCATCGACTGTGGTATTTGCTTGCAGGTCTGCCCAGTCGAAGGGGCGATTTTGCCTGAAGAGAAGCCAGACTTGCAGAATACACCCGGCTGATTTTGGATTTTAGATTTTGGATTGTGGAGACGACCCCCAATCCAAAATCCAAAATCGTTAATTCCCTCACAGCTGATGCTGCTCCATTAGCCCCATCAGCTTACGCTTTCGACCGTGGGCATTGGTCAACTGCTGACGGTAGCGCTCCCAGTCTGCCTTTTTACCCAGAGACACATACGCCTGCCGTACCCGCTTCAGCCATTCGACTGCACTGGCGTAATATTTGGCCTTACCTTCATCCATAATCGACTCGGCCCGAGGTCGTGCATTCTTGATGACCCAATCGCTGTGGCTGTCGATGACGGTATCCATCACCCGCATAATCAATGGAGCGTCATAGCTCCGTAAGCTAGAGACGGCGGCAATGGCATCTTCTGGCAGCGTCTCATGTAAGAAAATATCAACTTTTGCAGCTTCGGTTCCCCAATCTCTAGTGGTACGCAGATGCTTTAGCAGCGCTGCTTTGCACTTGGGCCAGTCGGTGGCTAGCTCCTCAATCTTTTGATAATCCTTAAATGAGGGTTTTGCCTGAAAGGCAATGACTCTCGCGTCTAGGGCGGCGGTTTGCTCCCCTAGGCCCTCGGCCAAATCGCTGGTCCAGGTGGCAAAGTCAAAGGTCTCATAAGGATTTTTCTGGTCCAGCTGTAGGCCCCGCAATGCGATATCGAGGGCCTGGGGGAGTTGGTTTTGCGATCGCAACATCTCCGCCAATGACTTAGCCTGAACCAACGTGGTCATCTCCTCCTGGGCCACAGCCAAGGCCTCATTGGTGCGTCCCAATTGCCCCAACATGGTCAGGTATTCTTTTGTCTGCCCTTCTGCCTCCGACAGGTGTAAGTATTCTTCATAGCGTTCCTGACGCTCCAAAATCTTCAGGCGAATCTGGCTAAAGTCATCGGCCCAGTCCGGCGCTTCCCCTGGCCAGGCACCCTGTTTTGAAATCTCCCCTGCCAACACCCGCAGCAAAGGCGGATAGTCCCAACCCTGGCGCAGCGCTTCTAAACCCATCGCAAAACTGCCCAGCGTGTCCTGCCAGAGTTCCAACTTTTCCTGCCAGTCCAGCACCTCCTCTTCAGTGAGAGCTGTGCTTAAGATAGCTTCCGTCCAGGCCGCATCAAAATCAACCCCCACATCCTCTGGGGTCAGACCACAAAAATCTTCAATTTCATCCCAGTTTTCCACACAGCCTTCGGTGATGCCCTGCAAGGCCACCAGCGCATTGGGGCCATCTCCCTGCTCAGCAAAGGACAGGGCATCATCCATCAACGCCTCCATCTCATCACTGATGTCATCATCATCCCGACCATACTCCCATTCTCGGACGGCATTGCGCAAAATCGCCTTGGCACTTCGCTTAAACGGAACCGGGTCAACACTCGTTTTACGCGTTTTGCGCGTTGCTTGGGATTGAGCAGGTTGGGCCAACTGATTGACAGCTAACTGATTTACATAGAAATCCACCTGCTCAATCAGCACTGGGTTTTCATCCACCAGGGACTGCACTAAGCCCTGAGTTTGCACCAAATTGAGTTGAGCTAAAAGCTGAGATAGCGGAGGTCTTTGTTCGATCTCGTCTGGCCGTTCCACACAAACTAGCAGGGTCGCCACAATATGTTTGCACCACCCCCCATAGTCATAAGGGCACGTACAGTCAGCATGGGTGATGCCACCCCCATCAAAGTCAACCGTGACGCGGTAAGAAAGGGCTTCATTTCCCTCGACCTCGGCTTGTAGCGTCTGCTGCCGCTGGGTCAGCGATACCACCGAACCGGACTGCCAGTAGCTCTGCCCCCGTGAGAATGATTTATCGGTGGCATTGCGCTTAATGGTAGATAGCGTCAGGTTTGAAATCGGCACATTCATAAAGGGTGTGGCTTAAGCCGGGGAATCCAGGTGAGGAAAGAAGTCAAAAGTCAGGAACCAATAGTAGCTCTATTTTAGAGCGTTCTCCCCTTCGCCTTATAGCCCAAAGGGCAATAACCCTGCAGGTATGGCTACGCTAGGGCTGACGCTAGCGCCTTTTGCCTCACCCCCTTCCCCATATCTGCCCGATGTCTCCCTACTGTAAGACTCATCAACCAACGGAATTTGTCGTCAAGGAGACACTCTCCCATGCAGCTCACCTATCGCGGCGCTCGTTATACCCAACAACCTCAAGCTGTTCGAATCTCAGCTAGCCAGGAAGCCGGTGTTTTTCTCGGCGCACACTTTCAAATTAGAACCCACCGTGCGACACCTGCACGTCGCCCGGAGCAACAGCTCAAGTATCGCGGCGTGGCTTACACCGCCTAGTAGAGAAGACATCTCCTCTTAACACAGACAGCAATCACATCGATAACCCTCAGCTCAGGCTGGGGGTTTTTCTTAGCCTGTGTCTCACATCACATCATGGCAGTGATCTCGCCTGCTGCCATTGGCGGGCACTGCCCGTAGGATCAAATCATTCGAACTCAATATATGAAACCTGAAGCCTCGGCCAGTTCTGGTCGGGGCTTCTTATTTTTGCACTGGAGAAGGCATCCAGTGACCCTCATCACCGTCGTCACTCAGCCATTCTCAGAAACCCCTTAAGCAATCTTCAGTTAGCAGTCAGGGGCAGTTCAGGTGACCACGGCATTCTTGTAATTACTGAAGCAAACCACTGATTTACAAGGAGCTACACCATGAAACGCTATATTTTTTCTGCCCTTGCTTTAACCCTCGCCACGACCGCGATTACCCCCGTCGCCAGCGCGGCTGACTTTGAGGCCACCACACTCCAACAGCGTCGGTACGAAGTGTTAGACCGGGGTAGCAAAGACGGCAGCAAACTACAGGAATACCGCTACCAAGTACTGGATCGGGGTGGCTCGAAAGCCATCGAAGATATTCAAGCCGCTCGCTTGGCGCATCTGGATACCCAAACCAAAGCGGTCGAAGATATCCAGTCCGCTCGACTCGAAGCCCTGGACAGCCGCAGCAAAGGCCACGTTCACACGCTGCGGATCGAACATCTCGATAGCCAATCCAAGGCCATTGAAGATATTCAGTCTGCTCGGCTAGAGGCGTTGGATGCTCGCACCAAAGCGGTTGAGGACATTCAGTCGGCTCGGCTAGAGGCTCTGGATGCCCGTACCAAAGCAATCGACAATATCCAATCCGCTCGGCTAGAGCATCTGGACAACCAGAACAAAGCCGTTGAAGATATTCAATCCGCTCGGCTAGAAGCGTTGGATGCTCGCACCAAAGCCATCGTTCGCTAATCGGCTCAGCATTGACCAAGTTTGGGTACCCATCAAACTCCTTCGGTTTTGGGCTTCACTACCTGGGTACCCTTTCCTCTTCTTATCCTCAAATAACTGTTATGTGTCACCTATTAGCGGTTTCGGTTATTTGGCCATGCGATCGCAGGCACCCAGTATTGCTTATCAGGGCGACAGAGACCAGCGGTGTTAAACCATCTAGGCATTGGGCAACCAGCCAGACATGCCGTAATATAACAATCCCTACTTTCTAGCTCGGCAGCTCTAAATTGGGTTTTGGTGGCAACATTTGAGAAATCGGGACAATGAGGTCAGGAAAGGCCAGCGGTGCAACCTCCAGAGTCTCTGCCAGAATGGACTGCTCCTGATAACGCCCGTCTGCGGGTTGCCGAAACACATGTAGTTGGCGCTCAATCACGTCTAAACCCCAGTATTCATTAATGCCCGCAGCGGCATACATCGGGGCTTTCGTTTCCAAGTCATATCTCAGACTAGTGTCAGCAACTTCGATAGCTAACAGCACTTCGTCAGGCCTTGGATGATGGGTGCTACAGGCCAACAGATCCTGGACGGCGATGACAATATCAGGTTCAGGTTCAGAATAATCGTTGAGATAAATTAGATCTTGGACCCGAATAATTGCCTGATTGCGCAACCCTAATTCAAATACAGTTTTAGTCAGCGTTGTCGCTGACGTATGAGCTGTCCCCTTCGCGGTCATTGTAATAATTTCCCCATTAACCAGCTCAGTTCGCTCGGCAGGTGCCAGAATACCCAGTTCACTCATGCGAATGTATTCTTCAACCGTAAAGCGCCGCGTTTGAATTGCAACCATCGGTTCTGCTTAACCTCAATAGGTCTACTTTAAAAAGTGCCAGTTAACAAATTTATTCTAGAACTTAGAGCCACAGCCCAGTTGAGCACCAATTGCAGGTTGGGTTTCGCGAGGCTCAACCCAACGTTTCGGGACGTTGGGTTTTGTGCCTTAACTACGCAATCTCGCCAGCAACCTAAACATTCGGATCTTTCCAACCCTCGACCAGGGCCTTGAGAACAGCCCCATAGGGAATTTCATCTAGGGCAGCACTACCGGCAGACTGGAGCGCACCGATAAACCGCTGGCGGTGGGTAGGGGAAATCATGGCAGTGAGGAAAGCCGTTTGCTCTGTCTCAGTGGCTATAGGGTTAGAAGCTTCTAGCTGCTTGAGCAGTTTTTGGATTTCGGCAGCAGCCACAGCCAGGGAAGGGGTTTCAGCCTTCTTCAGGACGGGCTTTCTTGTCGCTAACCATTCTTCCTCGCCCGAATGAATTCTCAGATACCATGACTCTTTCCAATCACCCAATGTCGCCTGAAGTACCTCGACAAGCTCGATTCCTCTAACGACAGACAAATCGGTCTCCCGTGGGGACAGGTCCTCGGATGCGCCGTTCGCTGCCAATCATCCAACAGCGCCTGTTGTGTCTCAGTCGTCAGCGGCGTGCCATTGCGAATCGCGGTGCGGCAGGCCGTCGCCACCAGCGCCGTATCCAGGTCACCCCCCAGACTTAGCTCCAACAGCGCATCAGCACAGTCATCTCGGTCGCTGAGAGGGGCCGGGACCG
Source organism: Cyanobacteria bacterium P01_G01_bin.38 (assembly GCA_039180385.1). Lineage (GTDB taxonomy): Bacteria > Cyanobacteriota > Cyanobacteriia > Phormidesmidales > Phormidesmidaceae > SIO4C1. The sequence continues at coordinate 14,018 of JBCDDJ010000053.1, forward strand.
TGCGTACCGCCCAGAGCGCTTCGCCAAACAGATCGACCTCTAACCCCAGGCGTCGGAGCTGCTCAAGCTGTTTGGGTTGTAACTGGCTGAGAATAATCGGCGGTTCGATAGGGACCAGCTGCCAGTGAGCTTTGATCTGCTCGTAGAGCACTCGCTCGTGGGCGATGTGCTGCTCGATCAAGCAAAGACCGCCCGGGTGCTCCGCCAAAATGTAGGTGTTATGGACCTGGGCGATGGCTTTTAACTGGGTCGGTAGTTGAGCTTTGTTTTCGGCATCAGTCGCTTCACGGCCATACCGTCCAGGGGCCTCAGCTGCCTTGATTAGCCGGTTAACCCGACGGGTTTGGGCCGTCTCGCTGAGGCTGTCGGGGGAGAGCTGTAGGGCTTCACTGACAGCAGCGCTGATGCGATCGCACCACCCCTCCATATCCTGCAAATAAATCTCAGACTTAGCCGGGTGCCGATTCCAATCCACCTGTTCCGGCGGCACCGTCAGGTGCAAAAAGCTCACCGGGTAGCGATGGCGCGGCAACGTCCGCCGAAAACTGTTGATCAGTGCCTGGGTCAAGACCGGGGCATTCACCGTGCGCCCATTAATCGCCACCCGCACCCAATCGGCCCGATGGCGATGGCAGCGATCGGGCAGCCCGGTCAGTAGAGCCAGTTGACTGTCAGCAGTACCGAGCCGGTCCGAGTCTAAATTTAGATAGCACAGATCGTGAACCTCAACCCCGCGCACCATCTGGGGCAACAGCGTTCTGGCTGTTTCCCCAGGCCATAGCGTAAACCAAGGTCGATCGGAATGCTCTACCTGCCAGGTTACCTGGGGATGGCACAGCGCCAACTGCTGCACCGTCAGCTGCACCGTCCGCAGCTGTTGGGCAATCGACGGCAGCACCTGACGGCGACTGGGCCAACGGGCAAATAGACCATCGGCGGTGACCACCGTGCCGGGTGCGATCGCACCGCTCTCAATCTCAATCGGCAACCCTGTGGGGTCATACTGCACCCGCCAACCCGCCGCATCGGTTTGGGGGCGACTGACAATCTCTAAATCAGACAGCTGAGCCAGGCTATGCAGCGCTTCGCCTCGAAACCCTAGACTGTTGATCTGACTTAAATCAGCCCGTGTGCGGATTTTGCTCGTACTGTGGGCAGTAGCCGCCTGCTCCAGATTCGCTCGGGCCATGCCCAGACCATTGTCAGCCAACTGCACCCGCCACTGCTGTGGCCACAGACTAATGTGAATCCGCGTTGCTTTCGCATCGAGGGCATTTTCTGCCAGCTCACGCACCACCGCCGCCAGGGAATCAATCACCTCCCCCGCCGCAATCAGACTTACCACCGCCTGGGAGAGTGGCTGAATTTCGCCCGCTATTACAGCTTGATTTGCAGATTTACGATCAGCAGTGTCATCACTCACCTTTCATCACTTACCCTGGCGTCACCCATGCCACCTTTCACAACCTCGATATATCACAATTAACCAACTTTTCTCATTACTTAAACAAAAATTGAATTTCTCTAAAAGTTTTGTTAAGATTATTATAGATATCTCTCAATACTCTCCTCTCAACACGACCTATGAATACTATTTTTGGCGTTTTTCCAAAGCCGAACCCTTTGAAACCGGTTTCCCAAGTGTACGATCTCAAAACTCGTTTGGATTGGGGTGAGCCGGCACTCACAATCATTGATATTCGCGATCGCGCCGCCTTTAACGCTCAGCGCATCACCGGAGCGATTTCGATGCCCCTGGTGGAGCTGGTTGAACGAGCTAAGCAAGCCATTCCGCCCCAACGCGATATTTATGTCTATGGCACGACCGATACTGAGGCAGCCAACGCGGCCACCCTACTCAAGCAGGCTGGATATTGCAATGTGGCCCAGCTGCGCGGGGGCGTAGCTGCATGGCGGGCAGTGGGCTTTCCGGTTGAGCGCAGCGGCAAGCGCTAGGTCATCTGCCCTATTCAAAGCTAGCGTGGCGCACTACGGGTCCCCCATCGATTGCCAATCCTGCTGATAGTCTGCCTGTTTGATGAGCCGAAAAGGCCCCATCAAGGCTCCCCAGATACCGCGTTGGGTGTCTGGGTCGATGCCTTTGTCATAGGTCAATAGCTCGATGTGGGCACCTGTGTCAGCTGGCCCAACGTCAAAGCCGAGCTGCACATATTTTGTTTGCCCCTGATAGTCAAAACTGCAAAGGGTGTTGGCGGGGGGCGCTGCTTTAAACCGATATTGCCCACCAGTCATAGGCTCGGGTTGAATGTTGACCCAGCAGTTGGGCAGATGATCCAAATCGTCTGAGGTTAGGGTTTGCAGCTTAGCTGGGGTTTGGCCACCGCCTTGAAACGAGAGGGGCCGCTTGAGCGCATAGTATTGACCCCGTAGCCCCTCCGCCGTCTGCTGAAGGCGTAAAATCCTCTGACGGTAAGGAGCCTGTTGGGTCATCACATTTGATTGCTCTAAGAAAAGCGTTAAACTATCGCTGGCAAACAGGCGAGTAGGGCGCTGCCAGACGCGCAGGTGAACATACCAGGTCGGATCTGCGGCTGCCTGGGCCTGATTTTCAAATTCACCTGCCAGATAGTTGCCTAAAGTCGTTAAGCTTAGAAGGTTGGGCATAAACGCTGGGTAATATTCACGCAGTCATCATAAGCCCTGCTCTCACCTAAGCTGATGACTGCCCTCAGGTAAAGCTCAGGTTTTAAGTGGGTCAGCGCCTTTTCCAGGTTAAATGTGAGGCCCCACCCTAATCGCCAGTTCTTGGCAAAGCACCCCAACGGTTAGAAAATGAATTTAAACCTCGTATCAGCACCGCCCGTGAATAACGTTCGTACGGTTTCCGACACAAAGCGCAGTTTCTACGCCCACCACACTCGACCGATCAATGCGATCTATCGTCGGGTCGTTGAGGAGCTGATGGTAGAGATGCACCTGCTGTCAGTTAATCTTGATTTTGCTTACGATCCGCTCTACGCACTGGGGGTGGTCACTAGCTTTGATCGGTTTATGGCGGGTTACCAGCCTGAAACTGATAAGGACTCAATTTTTGCGGCGATCTGCAACGCAGTCGAAAGCAGTGCTGACCAATATCGCAGCGACGCCGAGGCGATTAAATCATCCGTTGATGGCCTGACCCTCGATGGCCTCAAAGGTCAGATGGCCGAGGCCAAAACCGGCGGCGGCACGATGCTGAAAGATGCGTTGGTTGCGATCGCAACCAACGAAAAATTCAAATATAGTCGCCTGTTAGCTATCGGTCTTTACACCCTGGTCGAAATCGTCGACGCCTCGGTACTCGACGATAAAGAAAAACGCGACGCCCTACTCACCGAAATGGCTGAGGCGTTGGGGCTGTCTAGCGAGAAACTCCCTAAAGATCTAGAACTCTATCGCAGCAACCTCGATAAAATGGCCCAGGCCCAAGAGGTGATGAAAGATATCATCGAAGCCGGACGCAAAAAGCGAGAGCAGCGTGCCCAGGGCCAAAAAGCGCCAGAGACCCCTGCCGAAGAACCCGCTACCCCCTCTGAAACCTCTGAGAGTGAGGCCGCCGGTTAAGTCTGGCCATCCCATCAACGGTCACAATGGGTAAGCACCGCTCGCGGCAAAAGCAATGCCACTGTTGTCAGGACTCTGCGTCGGCGATGTATCGAGTCCAAATCAACAAGTCTGGGCAGTGGCATTTTGTCTGTGACACCTGCTGGCCCAGCATCAGTCAAAATAACCCCCACTATGTTTATGGGGGCACGTGGAAGGCAAGCAAGGGCTAAATTGACGCTTACCCGACCCGATCAGAAATATTTAGCATCCAACACCTGACGCGGTTTATCAGTTCGAAACGACTCCCGTGAGAAAATGTCGTCTTTGGTTAGGGTTTCAGCCGCTTCAACAAAGGTGGTGTCAAGCTGGGCAGATAACGCATTCAAATTGTCAATTGAGCGCGTTTAGAAAAACCTACAGCCAGTCACATCAAAATTCCGGTTTAGCCTGGCTCAGCCCAATACAGATAGTAGCGTTCTGAGATCTCCTGGGCTCTTTTAAATTCGGTAATTGGGGTGATTTTCAAACCCGGTGTGGGGATGTCGCCTAATGGTCTATGCATAATCAACAAAATCTTGTCGAGCTGTGGATCGTTAACCAAGAGCTGCTGGGTTTGTCGGAGCGCTTCGTCTTTTTCGACCTCGGTGCGATCGCCCTTAAAAAACAAGGTATAGCTGCCCAGTGATCGCGTCTGCGGGTAGTAAAGCTGACGCCCAAGATAGCCACTGAGGGCCGCCATATTGGCATCTCGGTGACCGACGATAAATTCATCCTGGAGATTTTCTTGCTGAATATATCGAGCCGCGGCACGGCTGGCCGAATAGGGCTGAAACAGGCTTACCGAATATCGACCTATCCCCCCGAGCAGCTGAACACACAAAACTAAAACAAACGCGCGTTTGTACCAACGCTCAGCAAGCTGATGCCAGATGATTGGCAACAGGTTAGACGTTGGGCGATAGTAGCTAGCCAACCACAGGGCCAAAATCCAAATCAAATAAAAGTGACCATAGTGGCGCAGACCGCGTCCTAAAAACTTGAAATACGTAAAGGATAAAAGCAGCCCGCTGGCGGTGGTGTAGAAAAATAAGGGAATAGGTTTGCGCAAAAACTTTAGCAATGTCAGCCCAATCACGATCAGCAAAATGCTGTCACAAACAATTAAGTCCAACCATTTACGGCTATTGGGAATGATTAAGAAATAGCTGCCAAACCATCGACCCGCACTGCGCATGAAACGGCGCATATCGAAGTACAAAAACCATTCTCCTGTCGCGTTCACCGCGTCATCTGGCGGCGTGATAAAAGAATAGGCAATGTAGTAGCCGATAACGATGATCGCCAGGCTCAAGACCCCGTCGTAGACTTTGGCTTGAGCCCAGTAAAGTTGGCGTCTCTCTTTGTCGATTAAGAGCTCAAATATCAGCGTCAGCGAGAAGGCAATGGCAACCATCATCGCATACAGGTTGGTATTAGCCGCCAGCGCTAACAAAATCGCAATCGGCCAATAGCGCCGCTCTCGAGCAGGGAAAACAGTACAGGCCGCAAACAACAACAGCATGCCAATGCCATAGTTGCGCGCCACTAAGAGAAACTCGTAGAACGGCAGATAGCTAAAAATAAATAGGGTTTTGACCCAGCGCGGGAAGGGACTATACCGCCAGAGAATGCACACTGCCCCGATGGCAATAATCAGGTGCAAGATCTGCATCGCCACGGGGTTATCAAAAAATAGCTTGGTACCTGCCACCAGCAAATGCCATAGGGGTGGATGCCCCCGGTCATAGTGCAGGTTGCTGAGCAGCTCTCCCCAAGACTGACTGTCCCGAGCAATCAGCCATACGTTCATCTCATCTCGCCACATGGACTGCCTTAAGAGGCCGATCAGTCCCAGGCAAGCGAAGAGGATGGGCATCCCCCAGGCTGAGGCGTAGATGGTTTTGAGGAAGTTTTTAGGGCCGATGTTGGGCAGATTCATCTTTAAGAAGGGCAGAGAGGGGGAGATTAGGAAGATGGGGAGGTAGTGAGAAGATGGGGAGGTAGTGAGAAGATGGGGGAATTAGGGGTTGGAGGGTTCTAATATTTGCACGAGTTCGAGGGTATCAAAATTGCCAATAGGTTGGTGGTTAATAGGTAGTTGGGGCAGGTCTTCTGACAATAGCCAGAGATAGCCGGGGGGTACATTCTGGGCAAGGGTGTCCAGACGTTGCCCCTTGTGGGGGGTATAAAACCGCAGCAGGGTGCCTGTTTTTGCGCCGAGGTTGGGGGCAAAGTTAATCGGCTCTGATTGTAGAACGATTTGGATTTCTGGCTCTGAGAGAAAATTTTTGAGATCGGCGTTGGCGTTTCCCAACTGATAGGTGGCCCCGGTAGCTAGCAGAGCTAACCCGTTGCTTAGCAACAACCCGACTAACCAACGAGATCGGGTATGGGCAAACTGGCTGGTGACAACCCAGCCCAGCCCTAGGCCGATTGCAATGGGGGTATAAGGGACGATCTCACTGCGGTTAATTGGCAATAAATCAAGAGTCAACACGAGCAGGCTCAGACCTATCAGCACACATCCCAGCCCTAATAAGAGGCCATTGATGAGCTTTAGCCCAAGCCGTAGGCTAAGCCTTGGTTTCCGAGTCTGGGCCAGGGTGTCCATTGCGACCCCTGCAAAGAGTGCCAAAAAGGGATAAGCCGACAGCGCATAGTGGGGCATACGGGTGGTCGCAGCGCTGAGAATCGCCAAGCAAAAGACGGGATAGGCCAGCAGCCAAAGTCGGGTGTATCTAAGGCGGTTATATCTAAAAACAAGGTAGAGACCCGCGATCGTAAAAAACACCCAAGGAAAATCATTGACCAACAAATTCAACGGATAAAACAGCGGATTATCACCACTCTGGGACTGCTCGACCCCCAACCGTCGGGGAAAGGCCACCAGTTCCTGCCAAAGCGCACCCCCAAATCGCTGCCAGCAGAGATAGAGCCACATCAGCGTAGGCAGCAACCCAGTGAGAAACCCGACATATAGGCTAGGGCTGCTGAGGTGTCGATGTCGTCGTTGCTCAAAAATCAAGTAGGGGACCAGACAAAGCATGGGCAAGGCGGCAAGGAAGCTTCTCACGAGGAACCCGAGACCCAGGCAAAATCCAGCTAAAAATTGGCAGCCTGAGTAGTTTTGAGAACGGTTTTGGGAAAGGCTTTCTTCCGCCCTGAGCAGGCAAAACACGCTGAGCAAGATGCCGCAGGTAAAGACAATATCGGGGGTGGCAAATCGACTGTACTGGAGCCACAAAAACGTCACACTCAGTGACAGGCTCCCCCACAGCGCCGCCGCTGACCCGATCAGCCGTTTGCCAATTTCGTAGGTCAAAATAGTGCAGCCCAGACTTGCCAAAACACTGGGCAACCGGACTGCAAGTTCATTTTGGCCCAAGACCTGCATTGAGATCGCCAATAGCCAGTATGGCCCCGGCGTTTTGTGGTGCAAGGTATCCCAGGGGTGGACCCAATCCCCCGTATCCAGCATCAGCCGAGCCCGGCTGGCATAGAGCCCCTCGTCATAGGCAATCAGGCTCTGGTGCTCTAAATTAAAAAATCCGGCCAGCAGCAGCGGCAATGACCAGACAACCAGCAACAACCAGGGCGTCTTCCCGATGAACCGCAAGGGACGAGAGATTGCTATGGGCAATATCTGCGTTGGGGTCACTTAACTCCTAGCTCCTGACTCCTAACTCCTGCATTCTGGCCTTTTACCCGCTTTAGCACTATAGCCTCACCCAGGTCGTCCTTTACAGCGAGTTGTATGATGGGCTTTTGATTGACCCACGTGCCGCCCAAGTTTCTAAATCACGAACGTCTGGATGCGGGGCTGCTTGCGATCGCATCCCTCACCCTCTATCTCTGGCGATTGGGCCAGGTGCCGCTGCGTGACTGGGATGAAGGCACGATTGCGATGGTGGCGCGAGAGATGCTGCGCTCGGGGGAGTGGCTGCACCCGACGCTGTATGGCGGACCTTACTTAAATAAACCGCCGCTGGTGGAGTGGCTGA
>JBCDDJ010000054.1:0-21377 GCA_039180385.1 Cyanobacteria bacterium P01_G01_bin.38
GAGCGGGTGCTGATATCGTGGCAGCCGCCAGTTTCCTCACCCAGATGTACCAGGTGGGCATCTGGGTCGTACCAGATTTTGAGGCCCGTATCTCGAATGTGCAAGCAAAAGTCTGATTCTTCTCGGACGGCGCTGCCCTCGAAACGCTCATCAAAGCGGAGGCCGTGTTGCTCAAATAGAGCCCGCCGAAAGGACATATTGCAGCCTCGGGCGGTGAGGACCTGCTGGGGCTTAACGGTGTGGACTAGATCAATGTGGTACCAGGCGATGCCTGGGTCCATGGCCTCGGGGGGCAGGGTCTCAATCTGTTTGGCGGATTTTGACTCGGCCAGTTTCATGCGATCAAAGACGCGACCGGCGACCGCACCAATCTCAGGATGATCCAGGTAGTTGCGGGCGTGGGCTTCAAGAAACCCAGCCGGGAGCTCTACATCGTCGTCGATAAACAGCAGGATTTCCCCTTGCGATCGCTCGATGGCATAGTTCCTGGCTGCCGGTAAACTGGCCCACTCGACGGTGTGGATATGAACCTGAGGGTGCTGTCCCAGCTTCGCCAAAAATGCGACTGTGGCGTCTGTGTGCTGCTGGGTTTGGTCTACCACAATCAGCTCAAAAGCTGGGTAGGTTTGATCCAGCACACTCTGAATGGATGCGCACAAGACCTCTTCTCGTCCATAGGTGGGGATGATGATCGACATCAGGGGCCATTGGATAGCAGAACCGTTCATAGCCGTTCGTGAATAGTTGCGTTGAAGATAATCGGGCTGAATAGGTGCGAAACTCAGGTCGCCTAACTTTCCCTAGACATACTCTGGAATCTTTTTGCGTCGGGATTTGGTCTTTTTACCCGCCTCTTTGGCCGCCGCCTCTTTGGCCAGTAGACGCTCCCGCTTGTCTAATTGGGGGATTCTCAGGGTAATACCAGCGGCTAGCCAATAGTAGACGGCGACGGGGTCAACATCCAAAGGATAGTAGTAGGGGAAAAAGCTAATAAACATCACAAAGACCCACATGGATGCTGCATAGCCCCGTAGGTTCTTGTCTTTGGTAGCTCGATAGGCCTTAAAAGTGCTGACTGTCAGCGTAGCGTAGAGGGCGACCACAGCAATCAGCCCCAGCGGTCCCAACTCGTACAGCAGCTTAGGGTGATAGGTTTCGATGAGTCGGACCTGACCAAACGTTCGAGCTGCATTGGTCCCCCGAGCCAGACCTTTGCCTAACAGGCCCTCTTGTTCTTCGGCAATCTCAGTAAACTGTTGAACCACAAATTCGTGAGGTGGTGAGGCATTCCAGCGATCCTGAAAGCTTTCAACTCGGGCCTGTAACACCTCTGGATTGCGAATCGTCAAAAAAACTAGAATTAGCCCGAGCACAACCCCGATGGGAATAAACCGCTTGAGGTTGGCGATTTGCCCTGTCAAGATAGACAACCCAAGCACGGCAATCGGCACCAAAAAGAGGGCAATCCGCTGGCCTGAGACGACCGCCATCACCAGGATAGAGACCATGGAGACAATGCCCATCAGTCGCCAAAAAGGGGAGCGATCATTAAAAGTTGTTCCAAAGCTAAAGAAGGCACTCGAAATTAGGAACCAGCCCCACTGCCAGGGCGCAACAAAAGTGCCAGGTAGCCGAATTTGTCCATGCTCAGGCGAGTAGAGCAATGAACCTCCGACAAAGCAACGAGCCCCCAAACCGGCTCTAAAATTGTCTACTCCGACCCCTTGAGTCCCGGCACAGATGCCAGTTCTGAGCATAAAGTACTGAATAAATCCCAAGGCACAGGCAATGATCACCACCACCACTTGAATCCGCAGGAGTAGATAAAGATCTTCTTTGGTGCGCATCAAGTAGTAGATACAGGTGATTAAGGGCAGATAGCCTAGCAAAATCTTGAATCCCAGAAGCCCCATAAATAAAGGATATTCGCTACCACCTGATTGAAACTGCTGGGGAAGATTGACTAGCAGCAAGGTCATCATCGCAATCGTAAAGACGATGCCAAGGGGGATGCCGATAGCTTTGGGGAGTAAAATCGGCAATCGTTTACGGCGACAAAACTGAATCACGCCAATCAGGGCGGGTATGTAAAAGGCATCTTTAGCTAGCTGCAGGATGGGGTTACCGCCCAAGGCATAGACCACCGTGCCAGAAAAGGGGATGTAAAAAATGAATGCATACAGGGCGTAGCGCTGGTATTTGAAGGATAGGGTTAAGCACAGTAGCGCAGCGGTTAACCCAATACCTAAGGTGGGCTCAGTGAGTAAGCCCACTAGTAACCCCGCAAAGCCAGATCCTACAAAGGCCAAAAGGGTAAACTGAATCAGCTCACTGCGAGTTTTTGCCAGCTGTCGTGCCTGGGCTCTTTGCTCTTTGCGACTTAGGACTGGCTCCTCTGTTTGACCTGACTCTAGTTTGGCTTTTGGTTTTTTCTTTAATGTTTTGGCCATAACCTGCCCGAGAAAAATTAGGCTGAATCCACCTTTGCATTTAACCAACGGATTTAAACCGATGTCTCTAATTCAAGGTACCCAATCAGCTTACCCAACCAATGTATCCAAAAAGCTTGAACTGATGGCAAGGGATTCATTCGGTTTTAGGGCTAGGGGCTAAACTTTTGCAAAAGTTTTACCGAAGTTCTCAGTAACTTTAAGGTTATCGCTCTAAACCTTTGAGGTTACCGTCCGAGTAGATTGGGGACATCGCTACATCCCCCTGGAATCGTAGTTCGGGTTTGATGGCCGCCCCAAGCACAGCAGTAGCAGCGCTGGGTTTCAGACAATCGCCTGACGTTGGTAAAGTCGGCACCTTCGACCACAGCTCCGGTAAACTCGCCGGTTTCGTAGTTGGGGGTATCGGTGCGGGTGCGGGGAGAGGCGGTCTCAACCTCGCCATAAAACAGTCGAGCCCCCATCATGTCTGCCTCTGTCAGAGTGGCATCGCACAAAATGGTGCGCGACAGATTGGCTCGTACTAAATTGACGCCGGATAGATTGGCCCTGATCAAATTAGCGCCGCTCAAATCGACCCAACGCAAATCATTTTCGGCCAGATCCCCAGCGGCTAGCATCACCCCGAGGTCAATCACTCGAATCCCCTCCATGCGATCTTCGGCGTATCCGCCAGTGCCATCGAGAATCGGGCGACCCAGACGGCGATCTCGGGCTAGGGGGGTGAGTAGTCTGGACCCAGAGAGAAACCGCAGCACTTTAGATTTGCCAGCGGCATCAACACTGCTGAGGATAGCGGCGGTCCTGGCTTCGGCAATGATGCGTTCCTGAGGCCAATCTTCTAAGAGACCTTCGTCATCGAGTACCAGTTCAGAGATGCCCTGAAAGTAGGCGTCGATGGTTTGCTGCTGGGTAATGACGTTTTGCTGGGTGGTCAGGTCGCGGGAGATTGTAAACTGCCGCCAGGCCACGTATAGGGCCAACATCGCGATAAAGATCTGGCCCAGGGCCCCTAAAAAGTCACCCAGGGCCCCGACGACATCCCAGCGAATATTGCGACCCCAAATCAAGATCTGGCGGTTGATGCCGCTGACCTGCATAATGCCGTAGATGCCTAAGATAATCCCAGGTAGCGAAATTAATAGGGCCTGCTGATCCGCCGTGAGGTCGCGCAAAACTTCTCTGAGCGTAGGCAGTGCCAGCCTGAGGGAAATGGTCAGGGCGATCAAAGATCCTGCTAAGATTAGCCAAAAGCTATTGAGACTCAAGCCAATCACGACGACGACAGTCGATGCGATCGCAACCAACAAAGCCGGGGCTGACGCGACCTTTAAAAGGGGCACCTGCACCACGCGGGTGTTTGGTAAGTCGTCCTCAAGAGAGGGGAAAACGGCTGGCTGGCTGGTTGAGCCGGCATCAAGGGGGTCTTTGGCGTAATCATGATCGGGGTTGTAATCAATGGTGAACGCCTCTCCAGGTCCCGGTTTGACCGCTGGAGCACCTTTGACATTACCGTCAATGCTGTTTGAGCGCTGGATTGCAGAGGCTGCATCAGATTGAGAGGGCTCAGGCGAGTTAGTCATGTGATCCGGATGGGGGTAGCGCGCTCGACTCAAAATCTGGGGGCTTGGGTGCGCCAGCACTTGGGTGCGCCAGCACGGATGCACTGCAATAAGCAGAGTGTACCTGAAACCTAGGGATAAGCCTAGGAAATTTGTTTAGACGCCAGGCCTGTGTTAGTCGTTTATTAATCTATCCCTGCTAATGCTCTTTTCACAGTCACCATGCAGCATTCCCCCCGATTACTGGTTACAGGAGCCAGCGGATTTCTGGGCTGGCATTTGGGCCATCAGGCTTGCGATCGCTATCAGGTCTATGGCACCTTTTGTACCCAGCCGCTCAGTAGCCCACACTTTACCATTGAGCGCCTTGACTTAACCGATACATCGGCCCTTGAGGCTTTATTTGATCGCCTCCGGCCTGACGCAGTGATTCACACCGCTGCTCAGTCAAAGCCAAATCACTGCCAAAAGCACCCCACCGAGAGCTATCAGATTAATGTCGCCGCCTCAGAAAAATTAGCCCAGCTCTGTGCCAAAGTCTCAATTGCGATGGTGTTTACCTCCACCGATTTGGTCTTTGATGGGCGGCATGCGCCGTATATAGAAACCGATCGGCCTCAGCCCGTAAATATTTACGGGGCGCAGAAATTAGAAGCTGAGCAGCGCATCCTGGCTGCCCACCCAGCGGCGGTAATCTGCCGGATGCCGCTGATGTTTGGGGCCGCGACCCCGACCGCGCAGAGTTTTTTGCAAGGGTTTCTTAGCACATTGCAAGCGGGCAAACCGCTGTCACTGTTTACCGATGAGTTTCGCACCCCAGCCGCCGCCACCGATGCCGCTGCCGGGCTGCTGTTGGCCGTAACCCACCCCGGCAGTGGTATCTGGCACCTGGGAGGTCCAGAGCGACTGTCTCGCTATGAATTTGGTCAGCGCATGGTCAAGGCCTGGGGCCTTGATGCGAGCCTCTTAAAGGCGTGTCGGCAGGCTGATGTATCCATGGCGGCTCCGCGCCCTGCCGATGTGTCTCTGAGTAGTGAAAAAGCTTTTCAGAGGGGCTATCGACCGCAGTCAATTGGGACTGCGCTGGGGCATTTGACCCTAAAGGGTTAGACAAGTTTTAAGGGGCCGACGTGCGACTAGGGCCACTGCTAAACTTGATCATTCCCACGCTTCCAATCCATGGCCTACTGCTTAAACCCCACCTGCACTGAGCCCCAAAACCTGGATGGGGCTAAAGTTTGTCAGGCCTGTAGGCAGTCAATAGCCCTGGCTGGGCGGTATCGAGCGCTGAAGCTAATTGGCCAGGGCGGCTTTGGACGCACGTTTTTGGCCCAGGATTATGCTGACGAGTGGTGTGTCATCAAACAGCTCTTTTGGACCGGCGGGCGTCAGCCCACCCCGGAGATATCCGAGCGATTTCGAACGGAGGCTGAGCGGCTAAAGCAGCTGGGGTCCCATCCCCAAATTCCCCAGCTGTGGGAATATCTTGAGGATGAAACCGGCCAATATTTAATTCAGGAATATGTCTCGGGGTTGACCCTCGAAGCTCAGCTCAAGCAGCAGGGAGCCTTTTCTGAAGCGAGGGTTGTGGCGCTGCTGGAATCGCTGCTGCCGGTTTTAGAGTACGTCCACAGTTTTCGGGTGATTCACCGCGATATTAAACCTGACAATATTATTCAGCCCGTCCACGGCTTGCCGGTGCTGGTGGATTTTGGCGCGGCTAAGCGGGCATCGCGTCAGGCTGTGCCGAAAACAGAGACCGTGATTGGCAGCGCTGAATACACCGCCCCAGAGCAAACCATGGGCAAGGCTGTCTTTGCCAGCGACCTTTATAGTTTGGGCGTCACCTGTCTGCATTTGCTGACTGATACCCCCCCTTTTGATCTGTATTCGGTCGGCGAAGACTGCTGGGTTTGGCGCAACTATCTCACCCAGCCCGTTGGCGCTCGCCTGGGGCAACTGCTCGACAAACTGGTGGCTCGCCCGCTGCGATCGCGATACGCCCAAGCCGACGACGCCCTCCGCGACCTGCACTCAACCAAATCGCTACTACGCCTCCCCGCGTCTCTGCGGCTTTCCCCCCCTGCCCCCTCCGCCTCCCCTGCTTCCCTGCTCCCCCTCTCTGCTTCCCCTTGGCAACGCCGCTACCGCATCACTGAACCCATGGGCATCCCCCACGCACTGGCAGTCAGCCCAAACGGTCAAGCCATTGCCACTGGCAGCGCTGACGGGACAATTTATCTCTGGCGATTAGACACTGGCAAGCTGATTCATACTTTTGCCAAACGACGCGGCTTTTTGGGGCAGGGGCACGGCGATCAAATCAGCGTGCTCAAGTTTCACCCCCAGGGGCATCGGCTCTATAGCGCCAGCTACGATGGCACGATCAAAGAATGGAGCCTGCAAGACTACACGCTACTAAACACCTTGCCTGAGCAGGGCTGGATACCGGCGGATCTGGCGATTTCGCCCCAAGGACGCTGGCTGATCAGTGCCGGGGGCGCGGGTAAAATCACCCTTTGGGCGCTGGCAACTCTGGCCCCTGAGCTAACCCGGACCCAGCATCAGGACTGGGTCAGTGCGGTGGATATCGACGCGACGGGGCGATGCTTTGCCAGCGCCAGTTGGGATGGCACCGTGCGGATCTGGCAGTTGCCGGGGGGACGCCCCCTAGATAGTTTCAAGGCTCATGCCGATCGCATTCATGCTTTAGTCATGCACCCGACGGGGAAGCACATCATTAGCGGCGGCAAAGATGGACAGGTCAAGGTATGGCATTTGGGCACGCCACTTACCTGCGATACCCTCTACACCGCTAAAGACAGCATTACCGCCCTGGCGCTTAGCCCGGACGCCCGACTGCTGGCCGTGGGCACCGAGGGCAATGTGCTGACGCTCTGGCGAGGCACCACTGGAGAGTGCCTGGGGCGGCTCGATCACGGTTGGGGGGTGGTTGCGATCGCATTTGCCCCCGATGGTCAGACGTTGGTGACGAGCAGTCGGGATGAGACGGTCTCGGTGTGGGAGATGGGGGAGAGGGTAGTGGGTAATGGGTAGTGAGTAGTGAGTGGTGGGTAGAGGAGATAGGGCAGGTGGGGGAGATGGGGGAGGCTTGCCCTGAGCTTGTCGTTAGCGTAGCCATGCCCGAAGGGCTATAGGGTGAGAAGATAGGATGACCCGGTAGGGGCGATGCGACTGCTCGCCTCCCAGCAGTTAACGCCATTAGCTAAGACTTTATTCTATGGAAGTATCAGAACCTTTGAAGGACAAACTGCTTTGAATGAGTGATGGGTGATGGGTAATGGGTGAGTTAATTTGTCAAATTCCAGCGCCGCTGAAGCCGGGGGATTTGCTATGTGTCGTGGCAACCAGCGGGGCGCTGCGCGAGGTTGAAAAATTTGAGCAAGGGGTCGCAATCTGGCGCGCGCGAGGCTATCGGGTGAAGCTGTGTCTAGGCTACGACCAAAGCTGGGGCTATCTGGCCGGGGGAGATGTTGAGCGTCGCCACCAGTTGCTCAGTGCGCTAAAAAATCCTGAGTGTCGGGGCATTCTCTGTGCCCGTGGCGGGTACGGGGGCACAAGACTACTGGAAGATTGGCTTTGGCCTGAGCCTCTCTCCAGGCAGTCTAAGTGGCTAATTGGTTTTTCTGACATTACGAGTTTACTGTGGAGCGGTTTCTGTCAGGGCTTTGCAGGGGTTCACGGGCCATTGCTCACCACCCTCAGCCAGGAGCCTGAGGGGTCAGTCGAGCGTTTATTTAACTGGGTTGAGCGCCATCGGCTATCTCCGCTTCAGGGTGAACCCTGGGTTGAGGGTGAGGCTAACGGGATTCTCATGCCCGCCAATTTGACCGTGGCGACCTGTTTGCTGGGCACCCCCCACGAGCCGGATTTAACCGACGCAATTTTAGCCTTTGAAGATGTCACTGAGGCCCCCTATCGCCTGGATAGAATGCTGACCCACTGGCGCATGTTGGGCCGCTTTAATCAGGTCAAAGGGATTGCCCTGGGCCGTTTTAGCCAGTGCACCCCGCCGCCGAATATGCCCAGCTTTAGTGCCGAAGAGGTGCTGCGTGAACGCCTCGGAGATTTGGGGATTCCGATTGTGGCGGGTCTGCCCTTCGGGCACGATGGCGAAAATGCAGCCTTGCCGGTGGGTGTCCCAGCTTACTTGAACGGCTTTACAGGGAAGCTTTCTTTCCCAAAGCACGGCCCCCCAGCCAACAAAATAGCGCTAACCTAGTGTCCATGTCCCTCATTCAATTGCCTCGTGGTCCCCTTAAGCGACAATAACCCGACCTCCACCACGCCCTACGTTGTCTATGGGCTCGTTGCCCTCAACGTTGTTATTTTTCTCTTTGAGCTGACGCTGCAAACTGGCCCTAACGATGCCCCCTTGCAGCAGTTTTTCCAGACCTGGGCCATCGTCCCCGTGGAACTCACCGCCAGCTTTCGAGGGGGGGATGTGGTGGCGGTTTCAGAATGGTTTACGCTGATTAGTTCTCAGTTTTTGCACGGCGGGTTTCTGCACATTGCAGGCAACATGCTCTATCTGTGGATTTTTGGCAACAACATTGAAGATCAGCTGGGCCATGGCAAATTTTTAGTGTTCTATCTGGCCTGTGGTGCCCTGGCGGGTCTGGCGCAGTGGGTTTTTGCGCCGCTATCGGAGGTGCCGACCCTGGGGGCGAGCGGTGCGATCGCAGGGGTGATGGGGGCTTACATCATCCGATTTCCCCGGGCCCAAATTCTGACGTTGTTGCCGTTGTTCATTATTTTTACCACCGTTCGGATTCCGGCGATTTTCTTTTTGGGCTGGTGGTTTTTGCAGCAGGCGCTTTACAGTGTGGCCACCCTCGGAGCGGATGCCAATATGGGCACCGGCGGTGTTGCCTATTGGGCCCATGCTGGGGGGTTTGTGTTTGGCATTATTCTGGGGCCACTGTTGGGGTTGTTTCCAAAGGGACGAGGGCGGAGATTTTAGAGTTTGGATGGGCGATTAAATGACGGGGTTGTATGTGTCGGATTTGGATGGGACGTTGCTGACGCCGCAGGCGACGCTGTCGGACTATACGCGATCGCAAATCGAGCAGTTGGTCTATGGGGGGGTGCCATTTGCAATCGCCACCTCCCGCAGTATCGACTCAGTGCGAGCAATTTTGGGGCCGCTGCGGCTTTCACTACCGGTGATCGAGTTTAATGGGGCCTATGTTACCGATCTGGCGACGGGGCAACCAGATATCATTAATGCCATCGACCCAGCTGTCGCAGATGATCTGTTCTCACTGTTGAGCAAGACCGATGTCGCTCCGATTGTCTCGACGTATCATCGTGACGCAAATCATCAGGGCGCTAACTGCACCAGCTATACCCACATCAACAATGCTGGCATGGACTGGCTTTGGCAGGATACTCAACAGCGTCAAGGGAGGCCATGGCAAAGGCTTAATCGCCTCCAAGAGAATCTCTCTGAGCCGGTTGTGAGACTCACCTTGGTGGATGCCGAAGCAGTGCTGAATGAGCTTGAACAGGTGATTCACGAGCGGTTTCGAAAGGTCCTAGAAACCCATTTATTTGAGAACCCTTACCAGCCTGGCTGGCACTGGCTGACCATCGGTGACCAGCGAGCTAACAAAGGCAGCGGCATTCGCGAGGTACAGGCACTGCATGGATTACAAAATCATGCAGTAACGGTGTTTGGCGATCACAACAATGATATTCCCATGTTTAAGATTGCTGATACGGCCCTGGCGATGGAGAATGCCACGACTCAGCTCAAGCAGCACGCCACCCATGTGATCGGTCATCACAGTGAAGACAGTGTGGCTCGGTATTTGAGTCAGATATTTTGAATCGAGTGGTGAGTTGATCAGAAAATCAGGTTCATAATGGTAGCTAGATAGCTTGTAGGCGTAAAAATGGCCTACAGCGACTTTTCCCTAGTGGCAGTAAAAGACGTCTTTGGATTAGTTTTAAACGAATCAACCAGCTTATTCGCTGAAGTTGCTGAGGTTGCGCCTTCTGACTTTTTGACTCAGGCTTTAAGCGAATATCTATCGCTGGCAACCTCTATTGGTACTGAAAAAGCCCGGTCTGAATTTTTGATCGCGCCTGTACTTGCAGAGGTCAGACGGCAGCTTAAGCACCAGGTCGCTTTGTTTTCAGGAACAGAGTTTAATGTTGATAAAGAAAAAGGTTTGTATGGTTTTTGCGACTTTTTGATGTGTCGCTCAAAAGAACAGTTGTTTATCAGCGCTCCGGTCATGACGCTGGTTGAGGCGAAGAAAGAAGATATTATTGGGGGGTTAGGGCAGTGCATCGCCTCTATGATTGCAACCCAATTGTTTAATCAAAAACAACAAGTCACCATAGATGTGAGCTATGGTGCAGTCATCACTGGGACAAACTGGCGATTTTTGACCTTACAAGGGAATCAAGTGAAAATAGATGCTACTGAGTACTACATCAAAGAAATTGATAAAATCCTAGCGATTTTATTACTGCTGTTTAAGCAGGTGCCTACAGCGGTCGTTGTCTGATACGCCCAGTCCCCGATCGCCTATTAGTTTTGTCTAACCCAAATTTGGTGTGATCGAATCGAGCGAGCTATCTTTAGGTATCGATCGTCCGAACCTGTGAGTCTTATGACGCTTGCGATGCCATTGATAATAACTGTCATGATTGGCTTTTGGCTAATCTACGTTTGGTATTTTCGGCAAGTTGCCCAGGCGCGTGCTCAGATCCACCATGCGGATGGTCACGGGGTGCCGGGGGCCGATCCGCGTTTGCTGGTGGGCAATCTGTCAGAGGTCTACGGTGCTCAAAATCGCCTCTCGGCCTACCATCGTTTTCACGAGACCTTAGGCGAGATTGTTCAAATCCTTTGGATGTGGCGACAGCAGATCTCAGTCACTAGCTATCCGATGGCCCATCACGTTTTGGTTGCCAATCAGAAGAACTATCATAAGTTTCCCCCTAACGCACTGCTTCAGCAGCTATATGGATCGAGTGTCTTGACCAATGACGGCGAAGCTTGGAAACGGCAGCGGCTGTTGCTCAATGAAGTCTTTGCTAAGCAGCATGTGGCGACATTTCACAACAGCTTTGTTGACTGCACTGAAAAGTTGGCAACAAAGTGGACCCACCAAATCGGGGCTGATGGTCTACGGTGCAACGTTTATCCTGATTTGCTGCTGCTGTTTTTAGACATTATCGGTCAAACAACCATCGGCCAAACGTTTGGTGCTTTAGAGGGAGCCGCCGATGAGTTTTTAGACAGTCTTCACTATATTATTGCTCAGAGTACTCATCCGCTGCATCAGTTTGTTCGCTGGTGGCAAAAGGTGCCGCTGCCCACTAATCGCAAATTGGCAAAAGCATTTGTGACGGTTGACGACTTTCTAGACAATTTGATTGAAACGAGAAAGGCTACCCTGGCGCATGGTTCACCGCTTTCCCCTGCTAAGTCTTCGGACGTGCTAGATCTTTTACTCCGGGCGACTGAGTTAGTGACTGAGACGGTGCCACCTTTGAGTAACCCTGAAGTTCGAGATAACTTATTGGCGATTTTGGTCAATGGCCATGAGACGGTTGCCACCAGCGTTGCCTTCACCCTGGAACTGTTGGCGAAACATCCTGAGATTTTGAGGCAGGCCCAGGCGGAGGTTGATCGGGTGATGTCTGACCAGGGGACTTTACCTGTGGGCACATTGATGCCATACCTCGATAGTATTTTAACTGAGTCACTGCGACTGCGTCCGCCCATGGCCGGGATTCAGCGTTTGAGTCTGGAGGCCGATACGCTAGCGGGGTGGTCAATTCCGACCCAGCAGCCGGTGGGCATTACGCTGATGCCCTTACACCAAAATGCAGACTACTATGGCCCGGAGCCGGAGGCCTTTAGACCAGAGCGCTATGGCCCATCTGGCTGCCCGATGCACGCCCAGCCGCTAAGTTTTGGGGATGGGGCGCGTAAATGTCTGGGGGAGCACTTTGCCCGGTATGAGATGAGGGTTGCGATCGCAACCCTCATCCATCGATTTGATTTTGAAGCGGTACCCGACTTTGAAGCTGAGCCCGAGTTGGGTAAATTTGGCCTATTTATCTCCATGTATCCCAAAAATGGAGTACACCTTTTCGTGAGCCGTCGTCCACCTGGCGAGAGTACCCAAGAGGCTTTTTGCGACGCTTCTGAAAAGGCTGTTGACAAGAATTTAATGCCCTCGGAGAGACGTCATGGCGATTGAACCCGAAATTTGGATCTACTGGGGCTGTTGCTGCGTGTCAGCCTTGTTCTTGGCTTTATGGGTGTCCAGGTATCGCCCAGTCGCTGATGGGTTGATCAGTCCAGACGTGGATGATCGTGATGGTTACCTGAGTGCCCTGGTGATGGGCTGGGGGGTAACCCTCTTGACCTCTGTCATCTATGTGTTGTTTACCCAAAAATATGTGGATGGGGCCTATCGACTCACTGACCTGACACTGTTTTCTGTTGCCAATGGTGTGCTTGAGCAGCTGATGTTTGTCTTTTGGTTTCTCGTTGGCAGCTATTTGGGACAGCGACTCTTTCCTAAGCAGCCGCTCCGCAGTTTTTGGGTTGGCTATCTTAGCTACGTGATTTATTCAGGGCTGATCCATCCGCTGTTTTGGGTGCAGGTGCTGCCCAGCCACGAGCCCTTTTTGCCCATGATTGGCATTTTGCCGCTAATGTCACTGTTTTGGATGTGGCTATTGTGGCGCTATCGAGCCGTGATAGCGATTGTGGCAATGCACATCGTGATTGACTTTTTAACCATCGGTCATTTGCACTTTCCGTGGTTTGAGTCTCTGTATCTAGGATAGAAATCATCTTACTAACCCCTACCATCTGGACTTGGTCCAGGGATGAAGCTGATCTTGCCACCCAGAGAATAGGCGTCCCGTTTCGGGTGGGTTGCCGATACAATGGTGCTTTGCATACTCGACCTATTTGAATCAAATCGATGGCCTCAGACAATCCCTCGCCCAACGACCCTAATCAACCAGACGAGCGCGAAGTCCGCACGGCGCGTCTGAAAAAGGTCGAGGAGCTTAAACAATTGGGGCTTAATCCCTACGCCTATACCTGGGAGGTCACTCACCAAGCGGCAGCTCTGCAAGATAAATTTGCTGATTTGCCCAACGGTGAGGAAGCCGATTTTGCCGTGTCGATGGCCGGGCGGATCATGGTGCGGCGCGTCTTTGGCAAGCTGGCCTTTTTTACCCTGCAAGATGAAACCGGCACGATTCAGCTTTTTTTGGATAAGAAAACCATCCAGGCGGCGATGGCCGACCGGGATGAACAAGCCTTTAGCCACCTCAAGCAGCTGACAGATGTGGGGGATATCCTCGGGGTCAAAGGCATTATTAAGCGCACGGATAAGGGCGAACTGTCAGTGAAGGTGAGCGACTATGCAATCTTGACCAAGTCGCTGCTGCCCTTGCCCGATAAGTATCACGGGCTGACGGATGTGGCTAAGCGCTACCGCCAGCGCTATGTAGATCTCATTGTGAACCCCGAGGTGCGCGACACCTTTCGTAAGCGGGCACTGATCACCGCCTCGATGCGTCGGTATCTCGATCAGCAAGGGTTCATTGAAATTGAGACACCAGTGTTGCAGAGCGAGCCCGGTGGCGCTGAGGCACGTCCTTTTGTGACCTATCACAATACCCTCGAAATGGAGTTGTACCTGCGGATCGCGACTGAGCTACACCTCAAGCGCCTGATCGTGGGGGGGTTTGAAAAGGTGTTTGAGATGGGGCGAATTTTCCGCAACGAGGGGATCTCCACCCGCCATAATCCAGAGTTTACCTCGATTGAGGTGTACCAGGCCTACGCCGACTACAACGACATGATGGCCCTGACCGAGGCACTGATCACCACCGCCGCGCAGGAGGTGCTAGGGACGACTCAGGTGACCTATCAGGGGCAGCCCATCGACCTGAGTGCCCCCTGGAATAGGGTTACTATGCACGAGATCGTCCAGGAAAAGACTGGGGTTGATTTTAGCCGGTTTGACGATCTAGCAGCGGCCAAAGCAGCGGCTAAAAAAGCCGGACTCAAAGATATTGACGACTGTCCCAGCATCGGCAATTTGCTCAATGAGGCCTTTGAGCAAGCGGTCGAGGAAACCCTGATCCAGCCCACCTTTATTGTGGACTACCCGGTCGAAATTTCGCCCCTGGCCAAACCCCATCGGTCTAAGCCTGGTCTGGTCGAGCGATTTGAGCTGTTTATCGTTGGACGGGAGACGGCCAATAGTTTCTCAGAGTTGACCGACCCGATTGATCAGCGGCAGCGGCTGGAGGCCCAGTCTGCTAAAAAGGCGGCGGGCGATCTCGAAGCCCACGGGGTAGATGAGGATTTCTTGACGGCGCTGGAATATGGCATGCCTCCCACGGGCGGGTTGGGCATTGGCATCGACCGACTGGTGATGCTACTGACCGACTGTGCCAGTATTCGGGATGCGATCGCATTCCCGCTGCTCAAGCCCGAAAAGCGCGATCAGGAAATGGAATAAGGTTTGACCTGGGAAGGGGGGACACGGTGACACGGAGACATAAAGTCTGATGCTCCCCCACTCCGTGCCTCCCCTCTCCCCAAAGACTTTCGCTGCTTACACACCACTCACAAACTCATAAAGCCGTGTTGATAGATACGGATTTCTTGATGAACTCAGTGAAATGCGCGGTTAGAGTGAAGGGTAGTTTAATAGGCAAAGGTGTATCTTGTCGCCGGAAGTGAAGATCATGGCTCAGTCAACGACTAGCAGCATGTTAGCGACCCTATCTCAAGCGAATCAAACGGGCCGATTAACCGAGCGCGTAACGGATCTGCCGACCCCTGAATTTGTGCAGCTCTTAGAGGGCATCACCAAGGAATTTAAGCATTTTCTAAAAGCCATCGATTTGATCAATAACCAGTCTCTGGAGCCGATGCTCGAGGAGCTGCTGGAGGCGTTTACCCTCAAAATTGGTCAAATTTTGCAGGCTGAGCGCACCACCATTTTTATGGTGGACGAAGACCGTCAAGAGCTGTGGTCTAAAGTGGCCCAGGGCAATAGTCAAGAAGCCTTAGAGATCAGAGTCCCGATTGACAAAGGGATTGCCGGATACGTCGCCTCGACCGGACAGCGTTTAAATATTAGCGATGCCTACGCCGATCCGCGCTTTGATGCGCGGGTTGATCGCAAAACCGGGTATCGCACCCGCAACATATTGTGTATGCCGGTTAAGAGCCAGGGCACCAAAGTGGTGGCCGTGGTCCAACTGCTCAATAAAGCCGGGGTTGAACCCTTTTCCTGCCAAGACGAAGCGAGTTTTGAAGAGTTTGCCTCTTCGATTGGGGTGCTCTTAGAAAGCTGCAATTCGTTTTACATCGCGGCGCGCAATCAAAAGGGCGTTTCGGCACTGCTCAAAGCGATTTCGTCGTTAGAACAAAGCTTAGATCTAGAGGTCACTCTGCAATCGGTCATGGAGGAGGCTCGCCATCTAATGCAGGCCGATCGCAGTACCCTCTGGTTGCTCAGTGAAGATCGCCAGGAGCTGTGGTCAAAGGTTAAAACCGCTGACGGGCAAGCGCTTGTGGAGCTGCGTCAGCCCGCCGATAAAGGCATTGTGGGCCACGTGGCCGAAACCGTCGAAACCCTGAATATCCCGGATGCTTATAATGATCCGCGCTTTGATGCCTCCGCTGATCGCAAGACCGGCTACCGAACTCGAAATATTCTTTGCATGCCGGTGTTTGACTCTAAGGGCAAGCTGATCGGCGTGACCCAGCTGATCAATAAGGCCCAGGGACCGTTTACCAACTCGGATGTGTCCTTTATGCGGGCGTTTAATATTCAAGCCGGGATCGCCCTGGAGAATGCCACGCTGTTTGAAGCGGTGCTGCTGGAGCAGCAATACCAGAAAGATATTTTGCAAAGTCTGTCGAATGCGGTGATCTCCACTGACATGGCGGGGCGCATGGTGACCATTAACGAAGCGGCGTTAAGTCTGCTAGGGTGTCCCTTTGAGTTTGGTAAAGCGGCAGCCCAGGTTTGGGAGGACAATCTACTGGGGGGCTATGTGTGGGATGTGATTTCCATCGAGCGGTTACAGATTCGGTTGGAAGATAGCCTACAGTTTGGGTCTAAGCTCTATGTGCCAGAACAAACCCTGGCGGTGGGTGTGGTGTATCAGTCTAGTCCGCCTGAGGCAGAGACCGGGGCAGCCCCCAAGCCAACCGCCGCCGATTACAAGCTAGGCATCCTCCATCCTGATGGTTCCGATACTTTTTACGCCTGGGGCAATCGAAACTGCCCGATTGATTTGGGGTCAGCTCAGCTGACGCGGCTTGAGCACAGTATTAATCTCACTGTAAACCCCCTGACCAATCCAGAGGGCGGGGTGCGCGGGGGGCTAGTGGTGCTCGAAGACATCAGCCAGGAAAAGCGGATGAAGACCACCCTCTATCGCTATATGACCCCCAGTGTGGCGGAGCAGGTGATGGCCCTGGGGGAAGATTCGCTGATGGTGGGGGAGCGCAAAGATGTGACTGTGCTGTTCTCCGACATTCGCGGCTATACCACCCTGACCGAAAATCTGGAGGCCTCAGAGGTGGTTTCAATGCTCAACGAATATTTTGAGACCATGGTGGAGGCGGTTTTTAACCACGAGGGTACCCTCGATAAGTTTATCGGCGATGCTCTGATGGCTGTGTTTGGTGCGCCCTTGCCGCTGCAAAACCACGCCTGGTCAGCGGTGCAGTCAGCTTTGGATATGCGCCATCGACTGTTTGCCTTTAATCGCGATCGCAGAACCAAAGGTCAACCCGAAATCCGCATTGGTATTGGCCTCAGCTCTGGCGAAGTGGTCTCTGGGAATATCGGCTCCCAGCGCAAAATGGAGTACACCGTGATCGGCGATGGCGTCAACCTCAGCTCTCGCCTGGAAGGGATCACCAAGCAATATGGCTGTGACATTGTGCTCAGCGAGCACACCTATGAGCTGTGCCATGACCACATCTGGGTGCGCGAACTGGATGTGATTCGGGTCAAGGGCAAGATGCAGCCGGTCAAAATTTACGGGCTGATTGGCGATCGGGAGCAAGCCCTCGACGACAGTACTCAGGCTTTCTTATCGCTCTACGAACAGGCCCGCCAATCCTATACCTCGATGGTGTTTGACGAAGCGATTCAGCTGTTTAAGCAGGCCCAGCAGATGCGCCCCGCCGACCGCGCCGTTGAGATCCACCTGCAGCGGGCTCAAGCTTATTTGCAAACGCCGCCGCCGCCCAATTGGGACGGTGTGCATGTGATGACAACGAAGTAAACCGATGACCCAAAAACTCTACGAAGGCAAAGCCAAAATCCTCTACGCCACCGATGACCCCAACGTCGTGCTGACCTATTTCAAGGACGATGCCACGGCGTTTAATGCTCAAAAGCGCGGCAAGATTGAAAATAAGGGCAAGGTCAACTGCGCCTTCTCCACCCATCTCTTTAAACTTCTAGAGGCCAACGGCGTCCCCACCCACTGGATCGACACCCCCAGCGATCGCGAAATGCGGGTCAAAACGGTGAAAATTGTGCCGCTGGAGGTAGTGGTGCGCAACCTCGCAGCGGGGAGCCTTTGCAAGCAAACCGGGCTGACGTTGGGGACCGAGCTAACCCCGCCCCTGGTGGAGTTTTACTACAAAAATGACGATCTGGGGGACCCGCTGCTGACGCGCGATCGCATCCGGGCCATGCAGCTAGCCTCGGATGAAACCGTGGAACAGCTGCGGCAGATGGCCCTCAAAATCAACATGCAGCTAACTCAATTTTTTAGCGAGTGCCAGATTACCCTGGTGGACTTTAAGCTCGAATTTGGCACCGACTCGCAGGGCACCCTGCTGCTAGCCGACGAAATCAGCCCCGACACCTGTCGCCTGTGGAATCAGACCGAACCCGATATCAATCGCCGGGTCATGGACAAAGACCGCTTCCGGCAAGACCTTGGCAACGTTGAGGCGGCCTATAAACAGGTGCTAGATCGAATTCTGGCACATCCAATTTAAGTTTCTGCGGGGTCTGTGCGGTAGAATCTTTCGGAATGTGGAATCCTGTGCAGCCTTTGAGCGCAGGAGCCGGTGTGAGGAGTATTTTTGGGTAGGAATGAACATGCGTTTTTCGCCAACTTTTTTGGCCTGTTGTACGCTGGGTGCCCTGTTTGGCTTACCCGCTAAAGCAGAATCCCTCTCAGCGATTGAGACAGCTGCAATCCCTGCATTAGACACGCTGGCCCAGCCATCTGCACAGTCAGATATCCGGTTAGACGGTCAGCCCGTTGCGCCAGCCTCATCAACATCGGTCCTGCCCACGGCTGTTGCAGGTCCAAATGTTGCAAGCTCAAATGTTGTCAGCCCAAATGCTGCAAGCCTAAACCAGCCCGCCCCCAGTGAACCGCTGCCCAGACTTGCCCAGATTGAGGAACCCGTTCCAGAGCCTGCGCCAGAGCCCGCCCCAGAACCTGCACCAGAGGCCGAAGATCCCTCTGAAGATAGGCTACAGCGACTCTTAGAGGGCATTAATCGTGAGCCCGAGGTGCCGGCTGAGGCTGATCCTGCGCCAGAGGCTGAGGACCCCACGGCACCAGAGCAACCCCCTGCCGCTGAGGAGGCCCCGTCGGAGCCCCAAGCTGAAGAAGAAGCCCCAGAGGAAACCCAGGTCTTAGTTTCTGAGGTGGTAGTTGAGAGCGAGTCTGGGGAGCCCCTACCCGCAGAGATTTTAGACAGCGTTTACAACGCCGCCATGACCCAACCAGGACGCACCACCACCCGGTCTGGTTTGCAAGAAGACATCAACAACATTTTTGCAACAGGCTTTTTTGCCAATGTGAGGGCGTTTCCCCAAGATACGCCCCTGGGGGTGAGGGTGACGTTTGTGGTGCAACCCAACCCGGTGCTCTCCGAAGTCGTCATTCGCGAAAATCAGGTGTTGCCCCCTGAGGTGATTGACGAAATCTTTAGCCCGCTTTATGGCAGGACCCTAAACTTGGTCGAGTTTCAAGGGGCGATCTTAGACCTCAATGATTGGTACCAGGAAAATGGCTATGTGCTAGCTCAGGTAACGGCTGCGCCCCAGGTTTCCGAAGATGGTGTGGTCACCCTGGTGGTGGCCGAGGGCGTCATTGAGGAAATTGAAGTTCGCTACATCACCCTCGAAGGCGATGACGTCGATGAGGAGGGCGACCCCATTAGCGGTAGGACTCAGCCGTTCATCGTTACCCGTGAGTTTGAGACTCAGCCAGGGGAGGTTTTTCAAGACAGTGCCATTCGGGATGATCTACAGCGGGTGTTTGGCCTGGGAATTTTTGACGATGTGCGACTCTCTCTCGATCCGGGGGATGAAGACCCCCGAAAGGTCAAAGTGGTGGTCAACGTCGCCGAGCGCAACACGGGCTCGGTCGGTGCGGCGGTGGGTTTTAACCTGACCGGCGATATCTTTGGCAGTGTTAGCTATCAAGAAGATAACTTTGGTGGCAACAATCAAAAGCTACGCACCGAGTTTCAGCTGAGTTCCCGCGAGTTTCTCTTTGATGTCAGTTTTACCGATCCCTGGATTGGCGGAGATCCCAACCGCACTTCCTATACTGTCAATGGCTTTAACCGACGGTCGCGATCTTTGATCTTTGATGGCGGAGATACCGATGTTGACCTGGCCAACGGTGACGACCCTCGGATCAACCGTTGGGGTGGTGGGGTGACGTTCTCACGGCCTTTAAGTGACACTTCCTCAGCGTCGGTCGGGTTAGAGTATCAGCGAGTCGCTTCCCTGGATGGTGATGGCGATTTAGTAGAGACTGATGAGTTGGGTAATCCTCTCACCTTTAGCGGTGACGGGCGAGACGATCTGTTTACGATTCCGGTGGGGTTTGTCTTAGATCAGCGCAACGATAGCATTTTCCCCACCAGCGGTAGTCTGCTGCGTTTGGGCACAGAGCAGTCGGTCCCCCTTGGCAATGGCAGTATTTTCTTTAATCGGCTGAGAGGTAGCTATAGCTACTACGTGCCGGTCAATGTCACCGGATTTGGGGATGGCCCTGAAACCATTGCTCTGAATCTACAAGCCGGGACGGTGATTGGTGATTTGCCCCCCTACGAGGCGTTTTCCCTGGGCGGGACTAACTCAGTTCGCGGCTTTGATGAAGGTGAATTGGGCAGTGGCCGCTCATTTATCCAGGCCACCGCCGAGTATCGCTTCCCGCTGTTTACCGAGTTTCTCGGGGGGGCTCTGTTTTTGGACTATGCCACCGACCTGGGCAGTGGCGATACCGTGCCCGGTAACCCAGCCGGGGTGCGGGGCAAGCCGGGGTCTGGCTTTGGCTATGGGGCAGGGGTGCGGATACAGACGCCCCTGGGCCAGCTGCGCCTCGACTATGGCTTTAACGATGAAGGAGATAGCCGTATCCACTTTGGGTTTGGAGAACGGTTCTAATGGGTCGTGCGAATTCCCTCCGGGAACGCTCTTTGGACTTGGATGCCGCTGCGGTGCAGCAAACTCTGGTGGCGGCGGTTACCTGTACTGGGGTTGGGTTGCATCTGGGGCAAACCACCCTGGTTAAGATTTTGCCCGCTGAGGTGGGGGCCGGTCGCTACTTTGTCCGCACTGACATGGCGGGGGCTGCTCCGGTATCAGCCACCGTTGATCAAGTCGTGCAAACCCAATTATCAACAGAGCTGGGTCAGTTAACGCCGGTGCGTACGGTTGAGCACTTGCTGGCATCGCTTTGGGCCTTAGGGGTGGATAATGCCCGCATTGAGATTGATGGCCCAGAGGTGCCGCTGCTAGATGGCTCAGCCCAGAGCTGGGTGTCAGCAATTGAGTCGGTGGGGGTGGCGGCACAGGCAATGCCGCGATCTCATCGGGTCTCTTTATCGGCTCCGGTGACCGTACAGTCAGGCGATGCCTTTGTGGTGGCGATGCCTGCGCCGTCATTGCGATTTACCTACGGCATTGATTTTGACCTGAGTGCCATCGGTAATCAGTGGCATAGCTGGTCCCCCGACGGCTCACCCAACCTCTCCTTTGCTAGCGAGGTGGCCCCGGCTCGCACCTTTGGGCTGGCTCACCAGATTGACTATTTGCGATCGCAGGGCCTAATCAAGGGGGGCAGCCTAGATAACGCCTTGGTGTGTAGTCAAGATGGGTGGGTTAATCCTCCCTTAAGATTTGCAAATGAACCAGCACGTCATAAACTTTTAGACTTAGTAGGGGATCTCAGCTTGCTGGGGGATCTCCCCACAATGCATGTGATGGCCTATAAAGCAAGTCACCATTTGCATGTGCAGCTAGCCCAAAAGCTGGCTGAGGTTTGCCCCATC
>JBCDDJ010000055.1:0-21041 GCA_039180385.1 Cyanobacteria bacterium P01_G01_bin.38
ATATTTAAGATCCTTTGAGGGCCTTAGAAAAATTCTTCCGATAGGCCTTACTGCCAACCACAAACGCGGGCCACAGTAGCGTTAGATAAAGTTTTCCTTGGCTGAAGTTAGTCCGGTGAAACCCTTTCCAAAATCGCCAGCCGCCATAGGCATAGCCAGCCAGTAAGAGTAGTCCGAGAAAAGTTCCCATAGTTCCATCCTTTCTTCATGCTTAGAAGATTTAGCCTGCCTAGGCAGGTTCTAAGTGTAGCCTAGCAAACCTGCCTATAAACCTACTGAATATTCGATACAAAAGCTCGGTATCCATTACCCAGTAACCCGTTATACAGCTTATAACCCGATCGCCACTGACGATTGCGCCTCAAAAGCTGAAGACACTCCTATAGAATGATGTCAGCGGTTAGCCGACGCTGATGTAATAGTTGGGGTTTTTGTTCCCAACTTCATCAATTTCACACGGATTCAAGACGTTTTTAATATGTTCAAGGAGGAGATATGCGTGCAGTGCTCATGGCCGGTGGTTCCGGAACGCGTCTCAGACCACTGACCTGCGATCTGCCGAAGCCGATGGTGCCGATCCTCAATCGCCCCATCGCCGAACACATCGTCAATCTCCTGAAACGCCACGGGATTA
This sequence comes from Cyanobacteria bacterium P01_G01_bin.38, assembly GCA_039180385.1. Lineage (GTDB taxonomy): Bacteria > Cyanobacteriota > Cyanobacteriia > Phormidesmidales > Phormidesmidaceae > SIO4C1. Next base: position 635 of record JBCDDJ010000055.1, read on the forward strand.
CAGAAGTCATCGCCACCCTGTACTATCTGCCCGACGTGATGCGTGACTACTTCCAAGACGGGCATGAGTTTGGGGTCCAGATGACCTACGCCGTCGAAGAAGATCAGCCCTTAGGGACAGCCGGGTGCGTCAAAAATATTGCCGACCTGCTTACTGACACTTTCCTGGTGATCAGCGGCGACAGCGTGACAGATTTTGACCTCCAGGCTGCCATTCAGTTCCACAAAGAAAAAGGCTCTAAAGCGACCCTGGTGTTGACCCGTGTCCCCAACCCCATTGAGTTTGGCGTGGTGATTACCGACGAAGGCGGTCGCATCAACCGATTTCTAGAGAAACCCTCCACCAGCGAAATTTTCTCTGACACGGTCAATACGGGCACTTACATCCTGGAACCCGAAGTACTTGACTATTTGCCCCCTAACCAGGATCAAGATTTCTCAAAAGATTTATTTCCCCTCCTGCTGGAAAAAGATGAACCCATGTACGGCTATGTCGCTGAGGGCTACTGGTGTGACGTCGGCCACCTTGAAGCCTATCGTGAATCTCAGTACGATGCTCTAGACAGCAAAGTCCTGGTAGATTTTGCCTATCCTGAAATCAAGCCTGGTATTAGGGTGGGCCAAAATACTTACATTGACCCCACCGTTAAAATCAAACCGCCTGTTTTGATTGGCCATAACTGCCGGATCGGGGCAAGGGTCAACTTGGAGGCCGGGACCGTTATTGGCGACAACGTCACCATTGGTAACGATGCCGATCTAAAGCGCCCGATTTTATGGAATGGAGCTGTGATCGGAGATGAAACCCACCTGCGTGCCTGTGTGATTGCTAGAGGGGCTCGTGCTGACCGGCGTGCCCATGTTTTAGAAGGGGCCGTCGTTGGAGCCCTCTCCACTGTTGGAGAAGAAGCCCAAATCAGCCCTGGTGTTCGGGTCTGGCCTAGCAAGCGAATTGAATCAGGGGCCACGCTCAACATCAACCTGATCTGGGGCAATACTGCCCAGCGCAATCTGTTTGGGCAGCGCGGCGTCACCGGGTTAGCCAATATCGACATCACCCCTGAGTTTGCCGTCAAGCTGGGTGCCGCCTACGGCTCAACCCTCAAGCCGGGTTCCCACGTTACCGTTTCCCGCGACCAGCGCAGTATCTCGCGCATGGTCTCTCGTTCCTTGATTGCGGGCCTCATGTCCGTCGGGGTCAACATCCAAAATCTAGAAGCCACCGCGATTCCGGTTGCCCGAACCGTGCTGCCGACCCTGGATGTGGCAGGCGGTATCCATGTGCGTCTCCACCCAGACCGCACCGACCATATTTTGATCGAATTCTTTGATAAACAGGGCATTGATATCCCCAAAGGCAAAGAAAAGAAGATTGAAGGGGCCTACTTTAAAGAAGACCTGCGGCGATCGCAAATCCACGAAATTGGAGCCGTCACCTACCCGAGTAGCCTGATCGAAATTTACACCACTGCCTTCGAAAAACACCTCAACGTCGGAGCCATTCGCAATAGCAACTCCAAGGTCATTATTGACTATGCCTATGCCGTCTCAGGCGCTGTATTACCCGTGCTCTTGGGTAAATTTGGCTGCGATGCCGTTGTGCTCAATGCCAGTCTCAATCAGTCGGCGCTCTCCATGGCTGAGCGAGAAGTTATGCTCGGCCAACTCGGCCAGGTTGTCCAAGCGCTTCAAGCCGCCTTCGGCGTCCAAGTCTCTGCCAACGGGGAACAGCTGATTTTAGTCGATGAAGTGGGCACCCCTATCCGGGGAGAAATGCTGACAGCATTGATGGCCCACATGATTCTCACCAACCAACCCCGCGGCACCATCGTTGTCCCTGTGCATGCCTCAGGGGCCGTCGAGCACATCGCCCGCCGCCATGACGGCAACGTCATTCGCACCAAGGCCAACCCCACTGCCTTGATGGAAGCCTGCCAAGCCAATGGCAACGTGGTGTTGGGTGGTAGCGGCGACATGGGCTTTATCTTCCCAGAGCTGCATCCTGGCTTTGACGCCATGTTCTGCATCGCCAAGCTGATCGAAATGCTAACCGTTCAAGAACAATCCCTCGGCCAAATTTGGGGTGACCTGCCGCGGGTATCCCATCGGGTCCAAACCCTACGCTGCCCGTGGACAGTGAAAGGAGCACTGATGCGCTATCTTGTAGAAACTCACTCCGCTGATGCCCTAGAACTGGTAGACGGTGTCAAAATCATTGACCGCCGCCACGACAGCTGGGTACTCATCTTGCCCGATGCAGGAGAGCCTTTGGTTCACATTTTTGCCAATAGTGAAGACCGAGAGTGGGTCGATCGGCAGCTTCAGGACTATCGTCAGCGGGTACAAACTTTTATCGAAAAAGAACAGGGCATTCGAGAAACGCTATCATGAATCACTGCATCCTCATGGCTGAGATCGTCCAGGCTCCTCAGCTACGGTATACTTCCGACAATCAAACCCCCGTCACTGAGTTTGTCATTCAAATTCCAGGGTTGCGCCCCGAAGACGCCTCTGCCCAGCTCAAGGCAGTTGGTTGGGGCAACTTAGCCCAAGATATTCAATCCACTTACAAGCCAGGCGATCGCATCGTCATCGAAGGTCGGCTAAACATCAAAACCATTGAGCGCCCAGAGGGCTTCAAAGAAAAGCAAGCCGAAATGACTGTACAGCGGATTCATAGTCTGAGCGAACTCCAGACAGCCACGCTGGCAGCGGCAGCCGTGACCGCCACCGCAACGCCAGCCACCGAGCCTGGGGCGGCAGCACCAGCGGCGGCAGCACCAGCGCATCAAGCCCCCCCAGCAGCCACTTCCCAACCCACCGCTGAGCCAGACTACGACGATATTCCGTTTTAGAGCAAAGGGCGCATAGCCCAAGGGGCATTCAAGACAAGCATAGCCATACTTCTTGGGCTATCCCCCCTTCCGCCCTTTTCCTTTCGCCCTTCTCCTTTCCGCCCTTTGCCCCTAATTACTGGGCCATTCCGCCGCCTGTAACCGCACTCCAAAAACCTTCTCAAAGCTTCGCTGTACAGCGAAGCTGATGTCTGTAAATTTTAGCTGCGGCATAAACTGCACTAAGCTGCCCACGGGCCGGTCTTCGATGCCACAGGGCACAATTTTTTGAAACCCGCTCAGGTCAGGGCAAATATTTAAGGCAAAGCCGTGCATCGTGATCCAGCGGCTGACCTTGATCCCGATGGCAGCCACCTTATAGCCCTCTATCCAGACGCCAGTTAGCCCGTCTAGCCGCTGAGCAGGTAGGTCATACTCCCCCAATGCATCAATCAAAACCGATTCCAAGCCACGCAGATACCAATGTAAATCTTGACGATAGTAGCGAAGATTTAGAATCGGGTACCCCACCAGCTGACCTGGGCAGTGGTAAGTGACCTGGCCCCCTCGTTCAATTCGATGCAGCTCAAAATCGCTAACATCTGGGTCAAACTTTAAATACGCCTCGCTAGCCCCCTGACCCAGGGTATATACCGACGGATGCTCTAGCAACATCAAAGCATCTGGCTGGGTGCTGTTCTGCTTTCTCTGGGCTACGAGCCGTCGCTGCCATGCCCATGCCTGCTGATACGGCACCCTCCCCAGCTCGTACAACAAAACAGAGCGTGACGAACGGCTAAATTCATCGGACATAAAGTCAAGAATTATCAAAGGATGCAAATGATTTTAACGGAGGACGTCCTATAAAAATTCAGGTGTTAGGGTTAAAACGTACGCTAATTTTTGTCGCGGAGGCAGCCTATGAAGCTTGTTATCCAGGGAAAAAACATTGACATCACAGACTCTATTCGCAGCTATGTTTCCCAAAAGATCGAGAAAGCGATTCATCACTATCAGCATCTAATTAATAAGGTTGACGTGAGCCTATCTGTCTCCCGCAACCCTCGGATAACCCTTAACCAGTCTGCCGAAGTCACCATTTACGTTAACCAAGCCGTAGTCCGCGCCGAAGAAAGCAGTGACAGTCTGTATGCCAGCATTGACCTGGTCACCGACAAAATTAGCCGTCAGCTCAAACGATATAAAGACAAACGTCGCAACCTGGAGCACGTTTCGGTTAGACCCACCGAAGCCAGCCTGGAGGTTCCTGAAACCACCACCAACGTATCTGAGCTATTAACGCACAAAGAGCCACAGCTGCCTCCAGAAGTGGTGCGCACTAAGTACTTTACGATGCCCCCGATGCAGGTTGAGACAGCGCTAGAGCAGTTGGCTTTAGTCGATCACGATTTCTATATGTTTCTCAATATTGAGACCAATGAAATCAACGTCATCTACGAACGCAATCATGGCGGCTATGGCATCATTCAACCTCGCCCTGCTCACTCAGCCGAATCAGATAATAACCATCACAGAAGCAGGCAACCCAAAGCCTCTGTACACTCATCTGACTCAGCCGTCGCTTAGAAACGACTGAACTTGAACTAAGGGATATTCTGCTCGCTCTACGGCTCTTGACTCTGTCTAGGGAGCCGTAGAGCAAGTTTTAGTGTCGATAGAGGTCTGTTAAGGATACAAACAGAACGCTAAGCCACAGCTAAAAGCTCATCCAGCTGCCCTTTAGCATCTAGGCTGTGCAAATCGTCACAGCCCCCGACGTGCTGCTCACCGATAAAAATCTGTGGGAGTGACCGCCGACCGTCGGCACGCTCGGCCATGACAGCTCGAGCCGATTCATCCCCGTCGATGCAATATTCGGTGTAGCTAACCCCTTTTTGATCAAGCAGCGCTTTGGCTCGAATGCAAAACGGACAACGGCTCCAGGTGTAAATTTCAACTTTGGGCATGGATGTGCAATCCCCGCAAACAACTATTGACAAAGCAATTGTTTACAATTCTAAACGTATCCAATGGCTTTATCCACTAGCCTCCCCCGCCAGCTTTACCGTAAAGGTCTGCTCCTCAAAGGTTACCTGATCGCCATCGACCAGCTTACGCCCACGGCGCAGTTCAAGGTCCCCATTCACAAAGACCCATCCCTCTTGAATCAGGACCTTGGCCTGCCCCCCAGAGGAGGTGACTTGCACCAGCTTGAGAAACTGGTCGAGTTTGATGTAGCTCCGAGCTGCCATCTTGATTAAGCCCCAATTTACTCAGACAACTTTAGCCTAAGACAATTTCAGCGCACTAACCGGAACCTCATCCCAGGAGTCAACCGTTCTCAGGCGGGCAGTCCAGCCGACATGGCGCTGTTCGTCGGTGAGGTTTTGCTGAAAGGTCTCATGACACTCCCGAGCCTGTTGCTCATTGGAGCAGGCAATGCAAGCGTAGAGAATACCGCAGGGGTCAATCTGCTCGTTTATCCAAATCATCATGTCAGAAAAACTCTGCTCAAATGCTCAGTGCTCAAATCAGTGCTCAAATACTTAACTCCATACCTTACGACGCCGCTGCAATGGGTTCAGAGACCAGACTTTGAATAGTTTGGCGCATTTCTGAGATAGATTGCAGCTGGTAGTCGCTGGCCTCCTGACACCGGGAAACCAGGGTTGAAAACTCATCCAGTTTGGCTCGAATGTCATCCAGGCGATCTTGCACCGGTTGTAAACATCCTTCAGAAAATGTGATCTGACTCTGAACCTCAGTGCAGGTAACCTGTTGAGCCATCAGAGCGGTCTCAGCTTCGCGAGTGCGATCGCGTTTCCCAGTCAACGCTGCTGTCTGCTGCTCGATTTGCTGCTTAAGTCCATCGCGCTTACTTTGCAGCCCAGAAATTTCATCGTTGATAGCCTGAGACCGTTCACCCAGCCGTTGACGAAACTCGTCAATACTCTCTAAAACCGGCCCCAACTCAGCAGAATCCACCGCTGACTCAACATTCTCAGTGACTACTCCCTGGCGTCTTGCCAGGACTGCCCGATGCTGATCTAGCACCTCTTCTCGCTCCAGCAAGTTACGTCGCTGACCAATCAGGGTTTCCTCTAGCATGCGATAGCGATCCTGCTCTTCCGAGATTTCGGCTGCCATCTGCAACCGGTCATACTCGCTGGCCGCCTCGCTTTTCCCCTTGAGTTCATCAATGGCCTGCTGCTGCAACTTCAGCTCTTCTTCCTGGTCGTTAACAAAGCGCGACATCTTATCGAGATCCTGCTCAAGCTCCCCGACCGTTGATTGCAAGGATTCAACCGACATCGCTTCCAGGGCAGCCACATCCACCTTCTTACTCAAGCGGACCTTATCACTCGTATTGAGCAACGCATAAAGCTTTTGATAGAGACCGCTGTGGTGCTGCAGTTGCTCCGATAAGGATTGATTTTGGATTTGCTTTGCTTCAATTAACGTGACACACGCCTGCATCGCTCCTTGGGTCGCCATCAGGGTCGATTCGGCAGCCGCTAGAGCCTGCCACTCTTGCTCCAAGCCGCCTCGCTGCTCGTCTAACGTAGCCTGCTGCTCAGCCAGACCTGCGCGGGCTTGCTCAAGTGCCTGCCACTGTTCTGTCAAAATTGACTGCTGCTGGTCAGCAATCTCAACCACCGCACTCAGTTGAGCACGGATATCGTCCGTGGGAATCACTGTCCCCGTTAGCTGAGTCAGCGCCTCTTGAATCTGCTGAGTTTGGGAGGCATCTATCCCGGAAACCGACCGGTGATCTGACTGGCGCTCTTCGAGCTTTTGCATCTCCCCATTGAGGTGAGCCCAAGCCCCTTCTAGCTCTTGATTTTTACGCGCATACTCCTCCCGCAGAGCTTCAATCTCATTGCGAGCTGTGTCCAATTCGGCCCGCTGCGCTTCAACTTTTTCAAGATCAGATTCAGCCTGCTCCAACTCTTCCTGGCGTGCTTCTAGCTCCATCTCACGGCGATTGAGTTCCTGACTTTGATAAGTCAGCGACTGTTTCCACTGATCAATCTCGTCTTCCTGGGTCTTAAACTTCTTGCTAAGACTAGAGAAGTTCTGCAAAATACTAACTAACGGACGCCCTGCCTCATAGTGGCGCTGGATCTGACGATTACCGCCCAACTCAATCATCACCAGCGCGCCAGAACTGTACGCAGCAGCATCATCCGGCGCAGGCATGATATCGTCACCCGGCAAAGCACTCCAATTTTGCTCAGACCGTTGGCAGGCAATCAGCTTAAACTCTGCCTTCCCGCTACCAATAAACCCGCTTTTCTTCTGTACTTCCGCTAGATACAGCACGCTGGCATTCCCCTTAATTTACCCACGTTTGCTTGTACTTACTTTAGTGAGCTTCCCATCGATTTCACAAGCCCATCGATTGTCAAGTCCAACTATCCTTAAAGGTAACCATAGCTTAGGAAGCGTCAAGTGCTTAGGTCAAGACTACGCACAAACTCCATCAAATCCTAAATTTCTGTACTGCATCGGCTTAAAACATTGCCCTTAAAGTACCGTGTAACTTGATTTCTGAGTCATGTGAGAGCTTTGGGTCAATTCTTTTAGACAATTTTTGAACAATCTATTTGAATCATCCCTAGACAGCTTACCGCTGGACAACCTATCACCCAGTAACTTCAAAGGATTGAATGTTAGAACATTTAGAACATTTTCTAAATGACCGATTCCCCCAAGCCTGGGGCGTCATCAACTAGGAACATTTTTAGGTTATGTTAGCGGCATGTGTGATGATTTGGTTTTTCCAAAACTGGCAACCCATCTCAAAAATTAATATACCCCGTTGGCTAAAAACGACTGCCTCAAGACGCCAATGGTGAATCAGCAATCACAAATCACCATTACAATGATTGCTAGGGCAATGTCTTTGGGGTGCGTTTGCAGATTTGAATAGCTCGTTAAGGCAGGTTCATTTAATTCTATGCAGGGGCAACTGAGCGAACTCGATGTTCGCAGCATTCTTCAGCTCATCGAATTAGGGCAGCGTACAGGGGAGCTCTACGTTGAAACCTATGGGCTATCCTCAATGGGGGATGTCCTTGATAACGGTGCCAGCACAGCTTCGATATCTCCCGCCTCATTAGGAGGAGCTGCCTCAGCCTGGATTGTCTTTTTTATTAATGGTCAGATTGTCTACGCGGGCGAAACCTCAGGTCGTCTTAATCGCTTACAAGATTTTCTCAAGAGTACCAATACCGCCGTTGATATCAATCAAGCGATCGCAGCTCAAGTTGCCCCATTTAATTTGCCAGAATACGGCATGCTTTGGACCCTGCTAGAAAACGGCTCGCTAAGTCCAGGTCGGGGGCGGGCCATTTTGCGGCAGATGATCGAAGAAACCCTGTTTGAGCTGCTCAGTCTTCACCATGGCACTTTTGTTTTTAATCTCAGCCCAGCCCTGAGCCCCCAGCTCACCACATTTGAAATCGCACCGCTGGTCGCAAAAACGACACAACATATCCAGATGTGGCACCAGCTCCAGCCCCACATCCAATCCTTAAAACAGTGCCCTGTACTGGTTACTGATGCAGAGAGCCATCCCCGGCTTGAAACGCTCAGTCCCGTCTTACCTTGGATGAATGGCAAAACCACCATCGTGCAGCTCGCTCGGTATTTAGACTGGGATATGTTGACAATGGCTAAAGCCCTCTATCCCCACATAAAGCAAGGTCTCGTCCAAACCACGGCCCCCTTGCCACCGTCTAAAACCACTCAACCTAAGCGGGTCTGGCAACGGGAACGGGTGCCACGGGTTGTCTGCATAGACGATGGGTTAACGATTCGCCAAACCATAGAAGGCATCCTCGATACCCATGGTTACGAAGTGACCTCCATTGCCAACCCGCTGAGAGCCCTGGGGCTGCTCTTTCAGCTCAAACCGGACTTGATTTTGTGTGATATCGCCATGCCCGAGCTGGAGGGCTACGAGCTGTGTGCCATGATCCGGCAATCCGCTCTATTTCGAGAGATCCCGATTGTGATGCTGACCGGCAAGGGCGACTTTATCGACCGCGTCAAAGCCCGCATGGCAGGTGCCACAGATTATTTAACCAAGCCCTTTGGTGAGCATGAACTTTTAACCTTGGTTGAGAAATATGTCGGCCAAGGCAACCCTGAGCGTTCTCAACCAGAGCATTTGCTAGCAGCAGAAATTGCCGATGCGCTGAGCATTTAGTGGGATTAAAGAATCAGGGAAAAGTCTGATTGCGTCACGCTTTACCCCATACTGGTTCCTGACTCCTCACCCAGTCAGAACAGTTTGCCGTCGTTTGCTGTCCCCAAGTATTATTCTTAACTGGCCAGTACGTAGAAAATCTTTAATAGATGTTTAAGAAATCCGGCACTACGGGGTAACTTTATTAGGCGACGACCACAGCTCCAAGCTTGGTAGGGCGTCTGTATCTTTTGGGGATGTTGCCACAATCATGGCGACAAAACCGTTTTTTAGGCTTCCGGGGGCATAATGAGTTGGGCTGACGTTTTGGGCAAGTCTCAACCGGTGAGATTCAGGTTATGAACACGGTTTTAGTGGTAGAAGATAGTGTCGCTCAGCGAGAGATGATTACTGATTTGCTTCGAGGAAGCGGATTAGACGTTACCGTTGTGGGAGATGGGCTTGAAGCAATTGAGTATATCCAGGGGCATCCCCCTGACCTGGTCGTTTTAGATATTGTCATGCCTCGCATGAACGGGTATGAAGTTTGCCGACGGATTAAATCGGATCCGGTGACTCAAAACGTACCGGTGGTGATGTGCTCATCTAAGGGTGAAGAATTTGACCGGTACTGGGGGATGAAACAGGGCGCTGATGCTTACATTGCAAAACCCTTTCAACCGACGGAGCTGATCGGTACTGTAAAACAGTTGCTAAGAGCCTAGCTGCGCAGCCGTTGAGAAGTCATGGGTAGATAAGTTTGTAAGGTTGTGTTTTTAGGTGGTTTGGTGTTTTTAGGTGGTTTGGTGTTTTTAGGTAGTTTGTAAAAGGGCAAGGGCATCCATGGTAGGAAATCCAGATTTTCAAACAAAACGGGGCCAAGACCAGGCTCCTGAGCTGCAAGAACTCGAGACACCCGATGGTGAATTATATTTGCGTTTTTTTGTGGCCACTGGGGATGAGTTTGCGCTACCAGCCACCGGGATTCGCCGAATTATTGAAAACCCGCCAGATCGGATCACCCCTGTCCCCAACGTATCGCCTTTGCTCTTGGGCACCTTAAACGAACAAGGTCGAGTGATCTGGGTAGCGGACTTAGGTCAATTTTTAGGGTATACCAAGCCCATGAACACAGACCGTGCAGAAATTCCAGTAATTGCTGTCGAAGAACAAGGAACTATGTTAGGCTTAGCCGTTAATCATATAGTTGGGACAGATTGGTTGGACGCTGAGTCGGTTCAGGTATCTCGCAACTACCCAGATGCGATGGCTCCCTTTCTAAAAGGAGAATGGGTTATTAATCCGGCAGCTAACCAGGCGTTGCGGCTACTCGATCACATCGCGATTTTACGCTCGGCTCGTTGGGCAGCCTAAAATCAAGGCTACCGAAGCATTACTAGGAAGCACTTTTAGGATACTTAGACTCGCAGGAGAAGACAAATGGCATCAGGCACAGACTACTCTCAAGCCTATCAGGCGGCGGAGCGCGCCTACATGCAGGGAAGCTACGAAGAGGCGGCCGCAGTCATTGACCAGCTTGCCAATGAGTATCCGAGTGACCCCAACGTTTTGCTGTTAAAAGGGCACATCTACTGCTACGGGTTGCACCGATACGACGTTGCCCGTGATCAATATCAATCTGTGCTGCAGCTAACCTCTGATACTGAGTTTGTAGACTACGCCAACAACGGATTGGCCTACGCCAGCCAGGCGGTCAGCCAACCTATGGACGATATTTTACCGGATGAGTTTGAAGAAGAGTTAGCAGAATCTGTGAGTTTGTATGGCGATTTGTCCGAACCGGGGGCAGACGTTTCCCAAGATTGGGGCCTGCCAGCTCAACCAGACGAAGTTACTAGCGCTGAACTCGACTTTGCCGACCTGGAGTTAGCCAGTATCGACGGTTCGTTTGAAGCCCCCTCCGCTGCAGAAGAATTGCTCAACGACCCCTTTGATGTGTCAACTGACTATCAGATCACCCAGGCAGGGCTACCCCAAGACAATGGCTTGTTTGAAGCTCCCCAAGACAATGGCTTGTTTGAAGCCACCCAAGACAATGATTTGTTTGAAGAGGACGATGCCTTCGTCGTTGATGAGATTCCCAGCCAAGAAGTTGTCGATTCTGAATTATTAGACCCCTTTGCCGATCCTAGTTTTGAAAGTCTGCTTGGTTCGGACGATGAACCTACAACGGTTGATACTGACCTACAGGCAGGAGGGGTACCTGCATCGCCTGAGACGCCCTTTGATCCTACTGAGTTTGACGAGGCATTCGGAGACAACACCGTTTTCAGCGAAGGTATTTCTGACCTCGACGCGGCCTTTGGTGAAAGTGCGATTCCCGATGAAGGCATTTCTGACTTTGATCAGGCCTTTGGTGAAAGCGCGATTCCTGATGAAGGTATTTCTGACCTCGACGCGGCCTTTGGTGAAAGCGCGATTCCTGATGAAGGTATTTCTGATCTCGACGCGGCCTTTGGCGAAAGTGCGATTCCAGACGAAGGTATTTCTGATCTCGACGCGGCCTTTGGCGAAAGTGCGATTCCAGACGAAGGTATTTCTGACTTTGACCAGGCCTTTGGCGAAAGCGCGATTCCCGATGAAGGTATTCCTGAGCTTGACGCGGCCTTTGGGGAAGCGCCCGCTGAGCAACCCTTGCCCAATGAAGGCATTGAAGGTGTGCCTGAACTAGATCAGGCCTTTGTCGACGAAGCAGAACCACTGCCAGAGCTGGATGTCAGCTTGATTGAGGAGTCGGGCCCTTCAGCAGACGCGGCACCGCTAGAGCTGGGTCTATCCGATGGGGCGGATGCTGATTTAGGTGAGTTTTCGACTGATTTATCGTTTGATAATCTAGATGCGCTCGAGGAGACAGAAGACCAAACCTTGTTTATGGTTGAGCCAGACGGCATCTCTGATGAAGGGGATGCGGAAATGCACCCCGTTGCTGAGTTCGACCCTATCAGCGAGTCAGCAGACATGCCGACGGACCTGCCAGCAGACATACCATCCTACGATGCAGGCGAAAGTGTGAATTTCTCGGGGGCCTCTACCCAAGAAATCGACTTGTCTCTGTCGGCTAATGCTGCCAGTCCCCAGGAGCTTTCGTTTGAATCTGCGTCTGCTGACTTTAGCGATGAAACCAGCAGCCAGCAAAGCAATATCGATTTTCTAGATGAATTTGATGAGTTTGATGATCTAGGGAGTCTGCCAGATTTTGAGCTATCGGATAGCTCCTCCGGTTTTACGGGGTCGTCTGTGGGCTCAACCGAAATCCCTAATGCTGAGCTGACGCCGGGGACCAGCGGTAGCTCTGGCTTTAGTCTGAGCGAAGACGATACCCAGACCGTGATCGGCGATGAAGCTATCTTTAGTATCTCTGAAACCGCGGATCAGCTGCCTGCGTTTACCCAGGGTGAGGATACCAGCGTCGAAGTCGTCAGTGTCGAACAGGGGGCGCTGGCTCCCCTTGAAAACGCTAGTTTACCGAACAAGCGATTGGTGTTGGCAGGGGCTGCTGGTGTGATGTCTGCGATCGCAGCAGTCGTCATCAACATCGCCACCATTGGCCGTCTACCCGCTGAAAGTCGCTCCAATAACCTGCAAGCCAGGATTTATCCTGCCGCCATGAGCCTGGGGGCGGGACTCACCAGCTTTGGCACCGTGCTGGGGTTAGGCTATCTGATTGATCGTCGCGTCAAGCAGTCGATTGATAACCTTAAAACCCAGTTTGATCTGGTTTCCCAAGGTGACCTGAGCGCTCGGGCCACCGTTTACTCCCAGGACGACTTTGGACAACTGGCCTCTGGGTTTAACCAAATGGCTCGGGTAATCCTAACCACCACCAGCGAAGCCCAACGCAAAGCCCAGGAGCAAGAACAAGCCAAAGAAGACCTGCAGCGTCAGGTCATCCGTCTGCTAGACGATGTAGAAGGCGCTGCTCGAGGTGACCTCACCGTCCAGGCAGAAGTCACTGCCGATGTCCTCGGGGCGGTGGCCGACTCCTTTAACCTCACCATTCAAAACCTGCGTGAAATTGTACAGCAGGTAAGCGTCGCTGCCCGACAGGTGAGTAAAAGCTCCACCGAAAATGAAATGTTTGCCCGTAGCCTATCCGCGGACGCCCTGCGTCAGGCCGAAGAATTAGCGGTTACTCTCAACTCGGTACAGGTGATGACCGAGTCGATTCAGCGGGTGGCCGAAAGCGCCCGAGAAGCCGAAGAAGTAGCCCGCTCTGCATCGGCAACCGCGCTGCGCGGGGGGGAAGCGGTAGAGCGCACGGTGGCTGGTATCCTGGAGATTCGCGAAACCGTTGCAGAAACCACCCGCAAAGTAAAGCGGCTGGCCGAGTCTTCCCAAGAAATTTCGAAAATCGTTGCCCTGATTTCCCAGATTGCCTCTCGAACCAACCTGCTCGCCCTCAACGCCAGTATTGAAGCCGCCCGAGCCGGGGAAGCCGGTCGAGGCTTTGCTATCGTGGCCGACGAAGTCCGTCAGCTAGCAGACCGAGCCGCCAAAGCGTCTAAAGAAATCGAGCAAATCGTCCTTCAGATTCAAAGTGAGACCAGCGGCGTCATGACCGCCATGGAAGAAGGTACCCAGCAGGTGATCGAAGGCACCCGCCTGGCGGAGCAAGCCAAGCGTTCGCTTGAGGATATCATTCAAGTCTCAAATCGAATTGATGTCTTGGTGCGCTCGATTACCGCTGACACGGTGGAACAAACCGAAACCTCACGGGCTGTTGCCCAGGTCATGCAGTCAGTTGAGCTAACTGCCCAAGAAACCTCTCAAGAATCTCAGCGTGTGTCGGCATCTATGCAAAATCTAGTAGGGGTCGCTCGAGACCTGCTGACCTCAGTAGAACGATTCAAGGTAGAAAATGAAAAAATCTAGCTAGGATAAGGACTAACGACCAGCCGGAGACCTTGAGAATGCCGACCACCATTAGGCATTCGATTTTAGATACAAGCTTCTAGGGAAGGGAGAACGCGGCTATGCTGCCCGAGCAACAACAGCGCATCATGGGCTACTTCATAGAAGAAGCCAAAGATAACCTCAATACCATTGAGCAAGGGCTTCTAAATCTTCAATCGACGATTGAAGATCCCGAGATGGCTAACGAAGTTTTTAGAGCGGCCCACTCTGTCAAAGGTGGGGCAGCCATGCTTGGCATTGAAAGCGTGCAGCGCACCGCACACCGTATGGAGGATTACTTCAAAATCCTCAAAGAGTCGCCTATTAAGACAGACCGCGACCTAGAATCTATGTTCTTACAGGTGTTTGACGCCATGAAAGAACTGGTCGAACAAATGCAGGGGCCATTCGGTCTAACCGAAGATAAAGCTCAGGAAATTATGACTGGGGTAGAGCCCGTCTTTGGTCGTTTGAACGATCATCTGGAGACCCTGGTACAAACCGCTAGCATTGAGCAACTGGCCCCCCCACCGACCGCGTCTGCTCCCCGTCAAGCCCCAATTACTTATCCAGAAGACAGCGCTTTGCAGCTGGTCTTCAAGAGCGATGTCTCGGGCTGCTTGAGGGAAATGCTCACCCTCTTTAAGCAAGATGACAATGAACGGAGCCGCAGCAACTTACAAGCCGTCTGTCAGCGTCTCAAGCAGCTGGGAGAGCAGTTTGAGTTAACCGCTTGGAACGACTTAATCGAAACCGCCCATTTAGCCATTGGGAATCTCGGCCAAGACTATCGCACCTTGGCCCCCGTTCTCATCAAAGACATCAAAAAGGCACAGGATCTGGTCCTAGCCAACCGGGCCCCTGAGGTTGCCGTCTCAGAAGCCATGCAGGGTCTACTCCCAGAGGATGTTTTTACTGCCGCAGGTTCAATAGACGATCTGTTTGCAGATCCAACATTGGATGCCCTTGATTCTGCCCCCACTGGCTTGGAAACAAGCAGCACTGAGTTTGATGATCTCTTTGGTGCAGAGCCTGCCTCAACTGAAGCGAATTCAGTGGGAACCGACCGCTTAGGGACATCGGACTTTGCCGAAACCGCTGAGGCATCTCCAGAGCTTGATTTAGACTCAGACTTGTTTGGGGAGACGGTTGCCCCCGAAGCTCTTGACTCTGAGGCCTTTGACTTAGACTTAGAAGGGATAGAGGCCATTTCAAGTCTCGAAGGGGCCACCCCGACCACAGATGAGTCCCTAGACTTTTTGCTAGACAATGCCGGAGACCCCATGGGGCCAGAAGTCGGTGATGCCGAACTCAACAGTCTGGCTGACCTATTTGAGGGCGATCTGAGCGATTTGGATGACGCCTGGCAAGAAGAAGAAATTGGCACAGAGGCGAGTAATCCGCTATCTAACCCAGCTGATATTGATATCACAGACGATGACTTCGCAGATTTATTAGAGAACAGCGTCGACGCTTCAGCGTTGAATGTTGTCGGTGACCTTGACAATGAAATGGCTAATTTGTTTGGCGATATGCTGTCTGAAGACTCAGCTGGCATGACCGACAACGCCGTCGGCGGTTTGGACTTAGTTGGCAACGCGCTTGAGGAGGGTACTCAGCTCGACAACGCGCTTAATGAGTTGGCAGCCACAGAAGCCGATGATCAAAACAGCGGCTTGCCCTCAAACACCTTCGATATCGATTTTGATTCTGGCCAGGATAGCGCTAGCGCCTTGAGTTTAGACGATAGTGATTCCTCCATTGCTGCTGGAGATACCGCATCTGGCATAGACGGATTTGAGTTTGAATTTAGTCAACCCGACGCCGTCACCAAGATTGAGCCAGATGCCTTGGAAGTTGCGCCAGAAGGCATTGTCACTGACGACGTAGCAGTCGAGTCTAGCTTTGATGATCTGGGGCTTGATTTCGAGAGCGATGAGTTGATTATTGCTGATGCTTCCGCTGAAGCGCTAGATGCTGAAGCGTTTGCGCTTGATTTTGGCGAGAATTTATCCGAACCCTCAGACACAAATGCAGAAAGCTTGAGCGATGAGTTAGGACTCGACTTTGGGAGCGATATCGCCGAAGCCCCAAGTGCTGATGAACTGGACCTGGATTTTGGCGAGGACCTATCCGAACCCTCAGATACAAACGGAGGCAATCTAAGCGATGAGTTAGGACTCGACTTTGGGAGCGATATCGCCGAAGCCCCAAGTGCTGATGAACTGGACCTGGATTTTGGCGAGGATCTATCCGAACCCTCAGACACAAGCGGAGGCAATCTAAGCGATGAGCTAGGACTCGACTTTGGGGGCGATACCATCGAAGCCCCAAGCGCTGATGAACTAGATCTTGAGTTTACTAGCAATGTATCCGAACCTCTGGCGGCTAATCGGGATGTTGTGGGTCTTAGCGATGGATTAGACTTTGACTTTGATAGCTCTGAATCGGATGCTGCGCCTCCTGATTTGGTGGCCGAATTGGACAGCTTGCCGGCGGATCAGGAGTCAGCCGAGCCCATGCTAGCTGGCACGGACGATTTTTTTGACGAGCTACCGTCCGTTGATACAGCATCATCCCCCACCCATCATGATGCCATCGATAGCTTTTTTGAAACCCCGGAAAGCGCCGAGGAACTCCTAGACTCACCTACGCCTTCTCCTTCGACTGAAGTATCTTCAGCTGAAGTACCCGACATTGATCTGACCCAAGATCCTTGGGATGACGCTGCCATGACTGCGATTGACCTCTCAATGGCCGAACACAGCTCTGAACCAGACATTTTTGAGGATAGCTTAGCGGACAGCCTATTTGAGGGGCTTGAGACGGATACCGTTGTAGCTTCCCCGCCAGAAGAACTTGGGGCATCCCTTGACCTAGAAACCTCTGAGACGGTTAATCCCGAATCTCATGGTGCTGACTTAGTGCTCGATGATGTGGGCCTCGGTGAAGTCGCCCCTGACGAAGCGCCACTTGAAAACCTGTTTGACACCTCTGTCCTTGAAGCTGCTTCCATAGAAGAGGTCCCCATAGCGACCTCAGATGAAGCCTCGGACTTTGAGGTTGGCTTACCGGACGATTTGTTTGATGAGGTCCCTGATGCAGCATCCCTCGATCTAGATTTTCCTCAAGATATCCCTGGAGACCTACCCGACGAAGCGCTTAGTTCCTCGTCGGCCCTGCCTGACGACTCGCTGAGCATGTCAACTCCTGAGACACTGACAGCCCCCGGTTTTGAAAGTGATATCGGCACAGACAGTCTCGACGATTTTAATGATTTAGACGCTTTACTGGAGACAGAAAGCGCCCTAGAAGGGGATGCCTTGGAAGAGGTTACCTCAGGAGGCTTTGATGCAGAAAATAACTCTGAGATAGCCGCCTCACCCGTTGAGGATAATGAATTTCAAGATTTAGAGCGCCTACTTGAGGAAGCCGATCAAACTTTAGGTGGCCCCACTGGAGCTTCAACCACGCGACGAATTTCACCCTCGGTCAACCGTCTGGCGAGTCGTCGTGCTACGGGTATTTTGGGTGAGCAAACCATGCGGGTTTCGGTCAATCACCTCGATAACCTCAGCAACCTGGTGGGGGAACTGGTGGTTAACCGCAATACCCTGGAGCAAGACCAGGAAAGACTGCGCCAGTTTCTGGATAATTTGCTGTTCCAAGTGCAGCAACTCAATGATGTTGGGCAGCGGATGCGAGATCTCTACGAGCGGTCACTGTTGGAAAGTTCGCTCATATCGAGCCGCCAGGCCTACAGTACGGCGAATGCTGACGGTGGCTCTGCGATCGCAACCCCAGATGACCATGCCACGGGGGAAACCTTTGACGCCCTCGAGATGGATCGCTTTACCGGCTTCCATACCCTATCTCAGGAGATGATTGAGCTGATCGTCCGGGTAAGAGAATCCTCGTCTGACATCGCCTACACGGTTGAATCCTCCGATCAGGTGACCCGTCAGTTTCGTCAGGTCACCACCCAGCTGCAGGAGGGCCTTAATAAGGCCCGCATGGTGCCCTTTGCCCAGACGGCGGATCGCTTGCCCAGAGCCGTGCGCGATATTTCACTCAAGTGCGGCAAAGAAGCCGGACTGGTGGTCGAAGGTCGCGATACGCTGATCGATAAGATGATCCTCGAGCAGCTGTATAACCCCATGACTCACCTGGTCAACAACGCCATCACCCATGGCGTTGAAACTCCAGAGCAGCGGCTAGCCGCCGGTAAATCCAGAGAGGGTACTATTACCGTTCGAGCCTTTTACCAAGGTAACCAAACCGTCATTTATGTGGCCGACGACGGCGGCGGCATCGATTCCGAGCTGGTCAAGCGTAAAGCGGTCGAAAAAGGGCTGATCACCCAGGCAGAAGCCAGATCTATGTCAGTGTTGGATGTGTATGAGCTGCTATTCCACCCTGGATTTAGTACCCGCGACCAGGCCGATGACTTTGCCGGTCGGGGCGTTGGCATGGACGTGGTGCGCACCTCCTTAGCCGATATTCGTGGCAGCATTACGATTGACTCTGAGCTGGGCAAGGGCACCAGTTTCACCATTCGTCTGCCACTCACCCTGAGTATTTCTAAAGCCCTGAGCTGCATCAGCAACCAGGCCCGCATCGCCTTCCCCATGGACGGGGTCGAAGATATGCTTGATGTGCCCAAAGAGCGCATTCGCACCAATAACCAGGATGAAGCTTGCATTCTCTGGCGCGATACCATGCTGCCGTTCCAAAAGCTGTCTGACCTGCTGAAATTTAACCGCACCCTGGGCCGTGGCCGCGTCTACGGCGGTCAGGTCGATGATGACGTGATCTCCATCGTGGTTCTCCGCAGTGCCAGCACCTACATCGCCCTTGAGGTCGATCAGGTGATTGGGGAGCAAGAAATCGTGATTAAACAGCTAGAGGGACCGGTCCCCAAACCTGTCGGCATTGCCGGTGCGACCGTCCTCGGGGATGGCCGGGTGATGCCCATCGCCGACGTGCTTGAGCTAATCGACATCGCCATGGGCCGGGTGCGTCGCGAACCCACCACTGCCCTGTGGAGTCAACCTGCCCCGCCTGCCGCCGAAGAACCTGCAGCCACTAAGTCTGAGCCAACGGTGCTGATTGTAGACGACTCCATCACGGTACGTGAGCTGCTATCCATGAGTTTCAACAAAGTGGGGTATCGCGTTGAGCAAGCCCGCGATGGTCAAGAAGCTTGGGAGAAACTAAAGTCGGGCTTGCCCTGTGACTTGGTCTTCTGCGACATCGAGATGCCCCGTATGGATGGCCTGGAGCTGCTATCGCGGATGCAAAAAGATGGCGCGCTCAAACAAATTCCCATCGCCATGCTGACCTCCCGTGGAGCCGATCGCCATCGCCAAATGGCAGTAGATCTCGGGGCCAGCGGTTACTTTACCAAGCCTTACCTGGAAGAGGCTCTGCTAGATGCGGCGAATAAGATGCTGAATGGGGAAAGAATTGGGTAGTGGGTAGTGGGTAGAGAGTAGAGGGGGCAGGGGAAGATATTGCGATAGGATCAGATTGAGTCCTATCCTGCTTTCTAAGTCTATGGTCGCTGCTACCGCTACCCGCAATTGGCAACCGATTATTCAAGCCTTCGAGGCTATATTGGACGCCGATCGGGTGATACGCCGAAAGGAAGAGTTGCTGGTTTACGAGTGTGATGGGCTGACTAGCTATCGGGAACGACCGGCAGTCGTCGTGCTGCCCAAAACCACAGAAGAGGTGGCGGCGGTGGTGCAGATTTGCGATCGCAACCGTATTCCCTTTGTCACCCGCGGAGCCGGGACCGGCCTCTCGGGCGGGGCGCTGCCCATTGAGGATAGCGTGCTGATTGTCACTGCCTGTATGCGTGACATCCTCGACATTGACCTGGATAACCAACGCATCGTCGTCCAGCCCGGTGTGATTAACAACTGGATTACCCAGGCCGTCAGCGGTGCGGGTTTTTACTACGCCCCCGACCCCTCCAGTCAGTCAGTGTGCTCCATTGGCGGCAACATCGCCGAAAATTCCGGTGGGGTTCACTGCCTGAAGTATGGCGTCACCACCAACCACGTCCTCGGGCTCAAGCTCGTACTACCTGACGGCACCGTCACCGACATCGGCAGCGCTGTTCCCGAAGGCCCGGGCTACGACCTGACCGGGCTATTCGTTGGCTCCGAGGGCACCCTTGGCATCGTCACTGAGATTACCCTGCGCATTCTGAAATCGCCTGAATCCATCCAGGTGCTGCTGGCTGACTTTGACAGCGTAGAGGCGGCGGGCAAAAGCGTCTCAGACATCATCAGCGCCGGTATCATCCCAGCAGGGATGGAAATGATGGATAACTTCAGCATCAACGCCGTCGAGGACGTGGTTGCCCTGGACTGCTATCCCAGGGATGCGGTCTCAATACTATTGGTCGAAGTGGACGGTTCTCCGGCTGAGGTGGCGGCATGTTGCGATCGCATCACCAG
>JBCDDJ010000056.1:0-20843 GCA_039180385.1 Cyanobacteria bacterium P01_G01_bin.38
CAGACGCATCCGCCTATGGTGGCTTGCCAGCCAAAGATTTTAGGTTCGGATATCAAGGCAATCAAGATGACAACGACTTTATCGAAAAGGTTAAGAAGTTAAACCTGACCCGAGCCAATGCAAAAGCGCTAGGGATCATTGATGTTGCCAAAGAAGACAAAGAGGCGGCCAAAGAAAAAGAGAAATATGACAAGGAATACGCAAAATACGAAGCGTGCCTACAGAAAAAAGACGACTGTGATAGCGAAAAGAAAAAGTACGAAGAGGCCTACGACAAATATAAGAAAAGCTGGAAGCTTGACGGCGTCATTTTGATGAGCGATCTCTCGAATACGTCAGCGAGTTGGAATTATGATGCGGTCGGGGGGATCGCCGGTAATCAACTAGACTTTGTGGCAGTTGCTCTCCATGAGATTGGTCACAATTTAGGATTTATCAGCGGCATAGATGATCCAGGTTTTATCAGTGTCGTCACAGAGCAAAAGTTCGAAGGCAAAGAGATTAAAGGAGACCAGTTTAAGTTCTCGACCAATTTAGACCTGTTCCGTTACTCTGCTACAAGCGCGGTCGAGGGCATACCAGATCTCACCTTTAGTGATAAAGAAAAATATTTTTCTTTAGATGGCGGCAACACAAAGCTGGGCGTTTTTTCTTTAGGCACTGGCCTGGGTGACTTTCAAGCCAGTCATTGGAAGCAACAGGCAAATTCGCTAGGCATTATGCAGCCCCTCCTCAAGCCAGGGAAACGGGAGCAAATCACGAACCTTGACCTGTTGGCTTTTGACACACTGGGCTGGGATCTAAGCGGAGGAGGCAGCTTTAATATCTCTCTGCTAGAACGTCAGGCTAAGGAAAATTTAGCGCAAGCACTCGGCATCAGCGTCGAATTTTTAGAGGCGAATCCAACCCTGGTTGAGTCTTTGCAAGAAAACCGGGATAAAGAAATCGACAAACTGCTCCAAGAGAGCAAGCGCTACGATCGCCGCCGCAACAGCAGGAGCCGGTCAAGCTTTCGCCAAGAATCCTGGCGAACGTTTTATGCCCAAGAAGCTTACTTATCAACGGTCACGCTGCCTGACGAAGACACGGCTTCTGTGCCTGAACCGGGTACAACTAGCGGCCTGTTAGGGTTAGCAATGTTAGGGGCAGGGTCAATCCTGCGGAAAGGCAAAAAATAAAGGCATAATCAAGCCAGAATACAGGCTCGTGATTGAGTGTATACAATGCTGACAAAATGCCAACGCCCAATTACGTCGATAATCAGCAGCACCGTAGCTCAACCAGGTCTGTACGCTGCGATAGGCTGCCTGAGTAGTTGGGTGTTGATGTCAGCCGAGGTCAGTGCCCAGGTGGTCACTGATGTGCAACCAGATGCGACCCTACCGACGGTATCAGAGGTTAACGGAGCTGGCAATATCACGGTCACCGGCGGCACCGCTGACCTCAGTGGCAATCTGTTTCATAGCTTCCGCCAGTTCTCAATCGGGGAAACAGATCGCGTTTTCTTTGATTTGGGGGCTCAAACTAACGATATTCGCACCATTATCACCCGTGTCACTGGCGGAGCCCCGTCAGATCTATATGGTGAGTTGAGCGCTGGGGGGACTGCAGATTTCTTTTTAATTAACCCCAGTGGCATTATTTTTGGTCCCGAGGCAGCTCTAAACATAGGAGGTTCGTTTATTGGCAGCACCGCAGATAGCGTCTTGTTTTCTGAGTTGGCCTTTAGCGCAGTTAACCCAGCCGTGCCTAACAATCTATCCCTGCTGACCCTGAGTACACCGATAGGGTTACAGTACGGTAGCAACCCAGCCAATATCAGCGTTGCTGGACTGGGTAATGACTTATTGATCGATCCGGTCACCTTTGAGATCATACGAGACTTCAGGTCCCCAGGGCTTGAAGTCGATACCGGGCAAACGCTGGCGCTGATTGGTGGCGATGTCAATTTAATGGGGGGCAACCTGACTGCGCCGCAGGGTCGGATCTCACTGGGGGCACTTACCAATCAAGGAACGGTGAGTTTAATCTCGACGGACCCCGGCTGGCAGTTTGTTTATCCAGTCGATGTCTCTCTAGGGGATATCAATTTCACTGCAGCAGCTTCAGCAGATGTCAGCGGTGATGGTGGGGGTGGCCTCCAGCTTTTGGGGCGTCAGATTAACTTTACAGAAGGGTCAGCCGTTTTATCGAATACCCTGGACGCAACAGACGGGGGGACTGTACAGATCGAAGCGACAGAGGCAATTACAGCGGTTGGCAGCTCTGTTGACACCTTCACGCAAGAGGCCTTGTTCCCCAGTGGCGTTTTTGCCGAAGTTGCTTTTGATGCGGCTGGAGCTGGCGGTGAGATTGTGATCACAGCCCCCAGACTATCGCTCCAGGACGGTGGCCAACTCTCTACCACTACGTTTGGAGAAGGCAATGCTGGCCCGATCAGCATCGTCGCTGATGACATTGAGATTACTGGGCAGTCTCCAGATGAGTTTTTCTTCAGCGGTATCTTTGCCTTTACTGACCTGTTTGCCTTGGGAGATGGCGGTGATGTTACCCTTAAAACTCAAACCTTGCTACTGGATGAGGGGGCTGAGATTTCGACAACAACTTTTGGCGATGGCAATGCGGGTAGTTTAGGTATTCAAGCACAAGATATTGTCCTCTCAGGCAACTCTGGTCTATTTGCGAGTACAGAAGGCGGAGGCAATGCAGGTAGTTTAGGTATTCAAGCACAGGATGTTATTCTCTCGGGTGAAGCTGTTATTTTTGCTGTTGTCGAGTTTGATGCAACCGGCGAGGGCGGTGATCTAAGCCTGAATATCAGCAATCTTCTGGTGACGGAGGGCAGTCAAATTTCAACCGCCACGTTTGGCTTCGGGGATGCTGGTATTTTAGAGGTGATTGCTCAGGCTGTGGAACTAATTGGGGTTTCTGAGTTTGCGCCAAGTGGCTTATTTACAGATACAGGGCTAGACTCAACCGGCCAGGGTGGACCGCTGACGCTGCGGACTAATCAGCTACGGGTTCTTGACGGTGCGCAGGTAGCAACCGGTACATTTGGTCTGGGCGATGCTGGAGACTTAAAGGTCTTTGCTGAAACGATTGAGCTGGCAGGTGGTAGCGATTTTAGCCGCAGCGGTTTGCTCACAACCGCCTTAGTTGAGGATGGTGACGGGGGCAATCTAAACATCGTAACCGATGAGTTGGCGTTACGAGATGGGGCTATCGTAAGTGTTAGCACGTTTCCCACGGATGAAGACTTGGGCTTAGAGCCCGGTCGAGGGTCGGCTGGGAATCTATCAATTCTGGCTCGCACTACACTTTTAGATGGCCAATCTGTTCTCAGTGCAGAAACAGCGGCTGGAGAACGGGGCAATATCGACATACTGACCGAAAGCCTGGTTTTGCGTCGGGGTAGCCAAATTACCACCAATGCAACTGAAACCGCTTCGGGGGGTAACATTCGCATTGATGCCAGCCGGGGTTTTTTGGTGGCGGTCCCCACCGAGAACAGTGACATTACCGCCAATGCCACGGTGGGAGATGGGGGCCGGGTTGATGTGGTTGCCCAGGGTATCTTTGGGATTGAAGCGCGTCCTGAGCTAACGCCCCTGAGTGATATTACAGCCAGCTCTGAGTTTGGGGCAGCGGGCGAAGTTGTGTTGACGCGGCTGATCCTGGAGCCCACCGATGATTTAGAAAATGTGCCTGACGTAGCCGCGATTCCCAGGGTGGCCCAGGGGTGTGAGACGGCTGCCCGCGGTGACGGGGGGCGATTTATCGCGTCGGGGCGAGGGGGGGTGCGCACAACGCCGTATGGGTCTCTCAGCAGCTCTGAATTTTTAGGTGATGTTCAACTGCCTCGGGGGTGGGGCAGTGCGTCTACCCGCTCAGACGCCGAAAGTGTTGAGGATGAGATTTCGACGGATGAAATCATCGAGGCTCAGGGGTGGCATCTCAGCGAAGATGGCGCGGTGACCTTGACAGCGGTAACCCCATCAGCATCGATTGGTCGCTGTGATAGGCTGAGCAGTGACTTTTGAATTGATAGTTTCTAGTTCGCGAACATCGTCCGTCGTTGACAATGGGATTTTTTGAAATCAGACCAGTTTGGCAACGATGGTTAACCCAGCGTAAGCGAGTCTGGCGTCACTTGGGGCACAAGCTGGTGGGCTTCTGGGTAGTCGTGGGGCTGACGGCTAGCTGGGTACTCTCCGGTAGCTTCGGAACATTGGCTCAGGATTTGCCGCCTGAGAGTGTTCGATCTGGGAGTGTTCAGATTGAGAGTGTTCAGTCCCATGCCCAGAACCTGGTTCAGCAAGGCATCGATAACTATGCCCAGGGCCGATTTTCAGCCGCGATTCAGCAGTGGCAACAGGCTAGTGAAGCGTTTTCTCAACAGGGGAATGGCTTAGCCCAGGCCTATGTGTCGAATAATCTGGCCCAGGCTTATCAGCAACTGGCCCAATGGGATAGGGCTCAGACGGCTTTAGAGGAGAGTTTGGCCCAGCTTAATGGGTTAGCGTTGGATGAGTTGGAAGACGGGTCAACACAAACCGCTGCCCCGACAAACAAACAGGACTATTGGGAAATTTGGGCAAAAGTGCTCAATACCCAAGGACAGCTGCAATGGCATCAAAACCAACCTGACCAGGCACTCACCAGCTGGCAACAGGCAATCGATTACTACCAGAGAGCCGGGGCTCCATCTGGGGCGATTTTGGCCCAGCTCAATCAAGCCCAGGCATTGCAAGACCTAGGGTTAAATGGGCAAGCGCTGCAGCTTTTACAACAGACCTATCAAGCTGCGCAATCGTTGGAGCCCACCCTTAAGGCAACCAGCTTACGCCAGTTGGGGATGGCCTTTCGTCAGGTGGGGACTTTGCTGCGATCGCAACAAACTCTAGAAGAAAGCCTGGCAACCACCGCTGAACCTGGGCCAACGCTTTTGGAGATGGGCAATACGGCCCGAGCACTCAGCCATCAAGCCGCCGCAACGGGACAGTTTCAAACCGCCCGTGCCTACGGTGAAGAGGCGTTAGGTCGGTATCAGGCCGCCGCTGAACAAGCGGACTCAGATCTGCTCCGGGTACAGGCCCAGCTCAACCAGCTCAGCTATCTGATTGAAACCGGTCGCTTCGCAGAAACTCATCGCCTCTGGCCAGCGCTCAGTGAACCGCTTTTAGCGCTGCCGCTGAGTCGCAGTGCGCTATTTGGTCAGCTCAGCTATGCTCATAGTCTGACCTGTTTGGCCCAGCCGGTTGCTGCCATTGCCGTCACTGACTGCATTCGACAAGAGTGGCTCGAAGACCCCAGGGTCCAAAGAGGAGAGGGGTTTGCGATGCCCGCATTCGCGCCCCCGTTCTTTGAGGAAATTGCCCAGCGGCTAGCCACCACGGCCCAGCAGGCCCAACAGCTTCAGGACATTGGCCTGGAGTCCTACGCGGTGGGTCAGCTGGGGCACCTCTATGAGCTCAATCAGCAGTGGTCCGACGCCGAAGCCCTGACCCAAAAAGCCCTGTTGCTGATTGAGGGACAGCGGCTCCCCGATATTACCTATCGCTGGGAGTGGCAGCTGGGCCGGATTTATCGGGCCACCGACCAGCCCCAGGCGCTAACCACCGCCGCCTATGGGCGAGCGATCAGCGCCCTCAAAGGGGTGCGCGATGACCTGCTGCGGGTCGATGCCCAGGTTCAATTTTCGTTTCGCGACAATGTGGAGCCGGTCTATCGCGAGTTTCTGGAGATCTTGCTAGATCCAGCTGCCCAAACCGTCGCAGAGCCAGATACCTTAAAGATGGCCATTCAAACGTTGGATGCCTTACAGCTCAGTGAGTTAGAAAATTTCTTAGGTTGCAATCTCTCCCGCCTGGTCAAAATCAGCGACACCCACTTTGATACGACCGCCGCCAAGCTCTACCCGATCATGCTCAAAGATCGGCTGGTGATGATCTACGATATACCGGGCCAACCCCTCGCCTACACTGAAACCTGGGTATCCCAGACTGAGTTAGAGACAACCATTCAAGCCCTGCGTCAAGACCTCACGCTGCCCGGTAAAACCCCGGCGGTGCTGGCCAGTGCGACCCAGCTATATGACTGGCTGGTGGCTCCTTTAGATCCTCTACTAGCGGAGCAACCTCAGATTCAAACCCTGGTCTTTGTCCCCGATGGACCGCTGCGCAATATACCCATGGGGGTGCTGTACGACGGTGAGCAATATCTGATCGAAAAAGACTATGCGATCGCAGTCGCCCCCCAAATTGATTTGTTTCAACCCAGCCCCTCGACTGAGCTGAATATTTTTCGCGGCGGTGTGGACCTCCCCCAGGAGATTCGCGGCACTGACTTTCCGGTGATTGAGCAAGTTCAAGAAGAACTCGATCAGATCCCCACGGCTTTTACCAGTGCGCCCCCCCTCTTAAATGACGCCTTTACCAAGTCCAATATCGAAGCGCAGCTACAAACCACGGATTTTTCAGCCATCCATTGGAAAACCCACGGGGTCTTCAGCTCTGACCCCAGTGGCACCTATCTGGTGGCCTATCAAGACAGCATCACCGCCAATGAGCTCAATACCCTCTTGCAAACCCTGAGCCAGCGAAACCCCCTGGAGCTGATGGTGCTAAGCGCCTGCGCCACGGCCCAGGGCGATCGTCGAGCCGTCTTGGGGCTCGCTGGGGTGGCGGTGCGAGCGGGGGCCCGCAGTACCCTATCGACCCTCTGGCGGGCCGACGACGATGCCACCACCCGGCTGATGTCTCGGTTTTATGCCGCTTTACTAGAGCCCGACATGACCAAGGCAAAGGCACTACAGCAGGCCCAGCTAGGTCTCCTACGCGAAGAAGGCTACCCAGCCCCTTACTTCTGGGGAACTTATTTGCTGGTCGGCAACTGGCTCTAGCGCCTTTCCCCCTTTTCCCCTTCGCCCTTTGCCTTTTCCCATGCTCCACATCGCCCTGCTCACCTACTCCACCAAACCTCGTGGCAGTGTCATCCACACCCTAGAACTTGCCCAATCTCTCGCCAACCTCGGCCATCAGCCCTGCGTCTTCGCCCTCGACAAAGATGGCCAAGGCTTTCATCGCCCCACCCCCTTTAAAGCCTGCCCTGTCCCTGCCGCCCCCTGCGATCAAGGTATCGATCAACTTATCCAACAACGCATCCACGAATTTGTTCACTTTTTCCAAAACCACCCACACCTCTACGATATTTACCACGCCCAAGACTGCCTCAGCGCCAACGCCCTAGCCACCCTCAAACAGCAGGGCCGCATTCCCCATTTTGTCCGCACAGTGCATCACATTGAGAATTTTCGCAGTCCCTATCTCCAAGATTGTCAGGAGAAATCGATCTACCAGCCGGATCGCTGTCTCTGTGTCAGCGATGTCTGGCAGCGGGTGCTCAAGGCTGACTATGGTATTGAGGCCCATCGAGTCATCAATGGCGTCAGCGATCGTTTTTCGCCCCGGCGAGATGGCTCAGAAGCTTCGCTGGCAAAAGCCTATGGGATTGAAGGTCGCCCGGTTTATCTGACGGTGGGGGGTATCGAACCGCGTAAAAACTCGATCCGGTTACTCCAGGCGTTTATGCAGATTCGTCGCCAGCAGCCCCATGCCCAACTGGTGATTGCTGGCGGGGCAACCTTATTTGACTATCAAGACTATCGACAACAGTTTATGGAGCTGGCCCAGGCCGATGCCCTAGGCGATGCTCTGCGCTTGCCAGGGGTGATCCCTGACGCAGACCTGCCCGCCCTCTTTCGTCTGGCCGATGCGTTTGTGTTTCCGTCGGTTAGGGAAGGGTGGGGGCTGGTGGTGCTAGAAGCGATCGCAAGTGGCCTCCCTGTCCTCACCGCCAACCAAGCCCCCTTTACAGAATTTCTATCAGCGGCGGATGCCTGTTTGGTAGACCCGACGGATGTGAGTGCGATCGCAACCGGCATGCTCTCCATGACCCAATCAGACCCCTATCAACTGACCCACACCCCTGCCATTGTCAGTCGCTACAGCTGGCAAACCTCTGCCCAAATGCACCTTGACCTTTACCATCAGCTGGCTTGATAGAGCACTCGCCAGTCCGGTAACGGCACTGATGATTCTGTAACCTTCCGACCGCTTTACCAGCTTTGGGTTAATATACCGTTAGATTCCCTATAAGAAATCATTGAAAAGAGAATTCGAGCATTTTTACAAGAGCCTTTAACCGAATGAAAACTGTCATTAAAAAATCGGATTTTGTTCTGCAGCCGTATATGAAGAGCAATGACATCCGAGCAACTTACCAGATCTTTAATACGGTTGTTCCTTATTTTACCCTCTGGTTTTTGGCCTTTAAAGCCGCCGCAATTTCTGTTTGGCTACTGCCACCCATCTTGGTCTTGATGATTCTCTTTTCAGTGCGATGCTTTTCATTGATGCATGACTGCGGGCACTATTCTCTCTTTACATCCAAGAAAGTCAATCGCGGCATCGGGTTTGCCCTGGGTGTCTTAAATGCAATTCCCCAGTATCCCTGGTCAAGGGGTCACGCCTACCACCACAAAACAAACGGTGATTGGGAACAATATAGAGGCCCATCCGCGCTGATCTCAACGGAGGAGTTCGCCCAGCTAACGCCCTCCGGACAAAGGCGTTACGCTTTGCTAAGACATCCTTTTATGCTCTTTCCTGGCGGTTTTTTCTACCTGGCAATCAAGCCAAGACTGGCCCTGCTCATGGGTGCCTATGATTTTATCGGCCATCTTTTTATATGCTTAAAGCAAGCGCCTGGCAGCGGTCTCTCAAAAATCATCGCGTCTCACAAGTCAAAACATTGGTATACAGAAAACGAGTTTTGGGCGTTACTTTTCAACAACATTTGCGTCGTGAGCGGCTGGGTACTCCTGAGTCACATCCTAGGGGCAGGTTTTTTCTGGAGTGTTTACTCAATCGTTCTGACATTTTCAGCTGCCATCTTTATTTATGTCTTCTTTGTGCAGCATAACTTTGAAGGCTCCTACGCCCATAAAACCGAAGGTTGGGATTATATGCTTGGGGCCATTGAGGGCAGCAGCTATCTGAAACTACCCTCCATCCTCAACTGGTTTACCGCCAGCATTGGCTACCACAATATCCACCATCTTTCCGAAAAGATTCCCAACTATCATCTCGAAGCCTGTCATGGCGAAAACAGTCACCTGCTCACAAAATCAAAAACACTTCGGATCGCGGATATGTGGAAATGTTCTGACTTTATTCTGTGGGATGCGGCCTCAGATAGCCTGGTAACCATTAAGTCATTTCATCAAGCTAGCTGCCCAGGCTAATCATTGAGAGCATCCGTGTGACCCCCACCGCGAGATAGTCAAGAAATGACTCGTCAATATACCTGGGGAACAAAAAATTGCTCATTGATAGGGGGGCGGACATAGTCCTGGGGCGCACTCCTGCGCGGGGGGAGTTCCAGAGGCTCGGGGGTCATATCCACATAGGGAACCTTGCTCAAAATATGACTGATGCAATTGAGCCGCGCCCGCTTTTTATCATCAGCCTCTACCGTAAACCAGGGTGCTTCGGGAATGTTGGTATGGGCAAACATAGTGTCTTTGGCTTGGGAATAGTCTGCCCAGCGATCGCGCGATTCTAGATCCATTGGGCTCAGCTTCCAGCGACGCGCCGGGTCGGTTGTGCGAGCCTGAAACCGACGTTCTTGCTCTTCATCACTGACTGAAAACCAGTACTTCAGCAAGATAATGCCAGACTTAACCAGCATGCGCTCAAATTCAGGGCAAGTTTCCATAAACTCCTTGTACTGGGCATCCGTACAAAACCCCATCACATGCTCTACCCCGGCCCGATTGTACCAGCTGCGATCAAAACAAACAATTTCTCCCGCTGCGGGCAAATGCGCTACATAGCGTTGAAAATACCACTCCGTCTTCTCACGATCGCTCGGGGTGCCCAGGGCCACAATCCGGCAACCTCGAGGATTAAGGGGCTCGGTAAGTCGCTTGATCGTACCCCCCTTACCCGCAGCATCTCGGCCTTCAAACACAATGACAATACGAGTCCCTGTGTGCTTAACCCAATACTGCATTTTCACCAGTTCCAATTGCAGACGGGCAAGCTCTTTTTCGTAATCTTTTTTAGAGAGTTTAGAGCTGCCCTCTGATTCAGAGACGTGGTGAAATACAGACCGTTCCGAATCTTTGAGTTTGGCCTTTTTCTGCTTCTTCTGTTTCTTGAGGCTTTTTTTCCCTTTCTTTTTAGGGTCTACCGCCGGGAGAGGGCTCTCCGAGGAGGTAGGGTCAGGCTTTTTCCCTTTCGCAGATTTGGCTTTCATGGCACCCATGTAAGTTCATCAACTTTTAGATGCCTGAGGCGAGGGGGGTCTCCCCTTGCCCCAGGCAAAAGCATCGTTACATCACATCAGGATGGATATTACTTAATAAATAACATCTCCTGGTAGGTTGGCAACGGCCAAAAACTATCGGCCACCTCACCCTCCAGGGCATCTGCATAGGCGCGAACCTCCTCCATCAAAGGACGAAGGGTGGTCGCACAGTACTGCATATGGTCTTCTGTGGTGGCAAAATCATGCTTCTCAAGAGCCGCGCTCAACTCATTTGTGGCTGCACACATCGAATTCGTCAGATCGGCAACTTTTTGGGCACTCTCCTTTTCAAAATCAATGCCCAGCCCGGTCAAACTTGCAATAGTAGAGGACAGCTTTGATAAGTACTCCACAGCCGCCGGATAAATCGTGGTTTTGGCCATGCTGATCACTAGCTTAGCCTCCACCTCAATGGCCAGAATATACTGCTCTGCATAAACTTCAAAGCGACTTTCCAGCTCAACCGGCGTCAGCACCCCAGTTTTCTTAAACAGATCTTCGATATACTCTGCCTTGAGCACAGGGAGTGAATCTGCCGTGGTGGGCAAGTTGGCTAACCCCCGCTCCTCGACTGCCATCTTGTGCCATTCTTCGGAGTAGCCATTGCCCCCAAAGACGACCGCACCGTGCTGTTCCATCACTTCCTTAAGCACCGTGAGGATGGCCGTATTCAGCTCCAGGCCCTTACCCAGTTCACCTTCGAGGCGATTGCCAACCCACTCGAGAGAGTCTGCCAGCATTGTGTTTAGGACAATTAACGGCCCTGATACCGACTGGTTTGACCCCACCGCCCGAAATTCAAATCGGTTGCCCGTAAAGGCAAAGGGCGATGTCCGATTTCTATCGCCGGCATCTTTGGTCAGCGGCGGCAGTACATCAATGCCGAGATCCATCACCCCTTTGTGCTTAGAATCCGTGACGGAGCCGGTTTTGATTTGCTCAAACACCTCTTCTAACTGGGTCCCTAAGTAAACCGACATGATCGCAGGCGGGGCTTCATTGGCCCCAAGTCTGTGGTCATTGCTAGCTGTGGCAATGGCTGCGCGCATCAGCGGCCCATACTTATGGACGCCGCGAATCACAGCGCCGCAAAAGACCAGAAATTGAGCATTCTCATGGGGAGAGTCACCTGGGTCGAGCAAGTTGCCCTGGGTTGCATTCCCCACTGACCAATTGACGTGCTTACCAGAGCCGTTGATGCCCGCAAAGGGTTTTTCGTGCAACAAACAGGTAAAGCCATGTTTTTTGGCCGTGTGTTTGAGAACGGTCATAATCAGCTGCTGGTGGTCGCTGGCTACGTTAGCGGCCTCAAAGAAAGGGGCAATCTCAAACTGACCTGGGGCCACTTCGTTATGTCGCGTTTTTGCCGGGATGCCGAGCTTGTACAGAGCTTCTTCCACATCCTGCATGTAGACTTGAACCCGTTCTGGAATCGCGCCAAAGTAATGATCGTCAAACTCTTGGCCTTTTGCCGGAGGCTTGCCGAACAACGTCCGTCCGGCTAGCAACAGATCGGGACGTTGGCTAGCAAAATTAGAATCGATCAGAAAGTACTCTTGCTCAGCCCCACAGCTTGAGTTGACACGGGCAACGTCTTTATATCCTAGCAGCTTTAAGACTTTGCTAGCCGCTTTGTCCATTGCCGCAATGGAGCGCAAAAGGGGCACTTTTTTGTCCAGTGCTTCTCCGGTCCAGGAGACAAAAACAGTCGGAATACACAAAGTCGAACCGTTGTCTGTTTCCATAATGTAGGCCGGACTGGTCACATCCCAGGCAGTATAGCCCCGGGCCTCAAAGGTGCCTCGGATTCCCCCATTTGGGAATGAAGACCCATCCGGCTCTCCCTGGACCAGTACTTTGCCAGAAAATTCTGAAATGACATTGCCGTCCCCCTGGACCGAGATAAAACCGTCATGCTTTTCGGCGGTCAGGTTGGTCATGGGATAAAATACGTGAGCATAGTAGAGTGCCCCTTTTGATGTAGCCCAGTCTCTCATTGCGTTAGCCACCGCGTCAGCGACCGAGGGATCCAGCTTTTCGCCAGTGACAATTGTCTTTTTGATCGACTTAAAGATCGCCTTAGGCAGCGTCGCCTGCATCTTACTGAGGTTAAAAACATTCGATGCCCACAGTTCCTCTAGGCTGACTGGAGTCTTTGGAGGCATCACCTCGCGATTTGTAATCTGGCTAATCGCCTGAACTCTGGCTGCATTTTTACTCATAGGTCTACCTTGGGGACTGACTGTCTGATGGTACTCAAAGCTGATCCCTTAAATAGATAGCAGATATACCAAAATCTAAGTTTTTGCACCCAAAAGCAGGATATTCATCAGAAACACAGACCTCTTTTGAAATAGCGCTGCGGAGCTGCTCTTTTAGACCTGTACGAAGCGCTTACACGGCAGCTGGGGGTGGATAAACCTTAGCAAAGGTAAAACTCTCTGGAGAATCTCCGCGTTGCTCAAGCAGCGCTAGCTTGGCCTTGCCCTCCTCAACGGTGGGCAAATGCCCAGCCGGAATCCACCACATCGCAAAATGTTCACCTTGAAATTTCTCAAACCAGTGCCGACGACGGGCAAAGAACTTTCCGTGCATACTCTTATAGACATAATCCCTTAAAGGCTCTACACCCCGCCAGACAGATATATTTAATAACTGTCTCGGATTGTCATAGGCGTGAATCTCAGTGGCGTTACCTGAAGGGGTCTGTAATCGCCAAATGAAGCCTGGGCTTTGCTCAGCCAGGGCGTTAATCTCATCGAGGGCAGCGACGAATTCAGCCATGATCGGATCGTCTAGCGGGGCTTTTGTCAAACCAATATTGATTTGAGCCAGCACATAGGCTGGGGCAGTGGAGGCATTAACGGCTAGATGAGAAGACATTGTTGCGTGACTGAAACCACGCCCCTAAGTATCTATCCCTCAGCTGTCGTCTGTCTTGAATGATGTTGACATTTTGCGATAGTGCCCTGGGGTCATGCCAACGAGGCTTTTGAAATGGCGAGTCAGGTGACTTTGGTCTGACATGCCCACTGCGATCGCAACCTCTGCAATGGGCAGACCTGTCTCCAAAAGCTGTTTAGCCTTGCGCACTCGAATTTGGGTTAGGTATTCGTAGGGGGGCATGCCAACCGTTTGACGAAACACCCGGATCAAATAAGACCGGTTCAGCCCAGTCAAATCAACCAGGTGCTCTAAAGAGACATTAACGCTAAAACTCTCATGGAGATAGGCCTTGATCAACTGAACCGCTCGATGCTCTTGACGCGGTTGCCGCGATTGCGTTTCAAAATCAGCATAGTTGAGCAGAAGCGCTGATATGACTTCAACCAGGAGAGATTGTTTCTCTAATCGGTCAGGAGATTGCTCAAGCACGGCATGCAATGAAAAGACCTGTCGAGCCAGGGCGTCATCTTCAATAAAAAATTCCTTAAAGTAGGGGCTGCCCTTGATATCAGCCTCAGTCGCGATCTGCTGAATTAGCCCAAAACTGGGATAGAGCATCCGATAGGTCAAGGGCAGCCCCTCGGCAGAGTAGCCCGTGTGAGGCTCTTCTGGATTCATAAAAACAACGCTGCGGGGAGGCGCTAAATAGGTATCGCCCCGATAGTAGCTACCTCCCACGCCAGATTCAATAATTCCGATTGAGTAGCCTGGATGGGCATGGCGGGCATAGCTGTGGTAAATCGACTCTGCTCGTAACAATTCCAGGTTATCAAACTCGGATATCCGCCACAGTTGTATACCCTGACCGCTCAGCTCCCCCATTTTGTCTGTCTCCGAAAGCAGAAGGCAACTGCTAACGCCCTACCGTTTCCTTGACTAGCTTAGCAGCTTCCTCTGGATTGCCAGCGGCGGGGAAGACTAAAATGCTCTTAATTTTGGGATTGTTGACCAGGGCCTCTACTCGGTGCAGCTGTTGCTCAGTAATCGCCACCCCTTCATACTGTTCAGCGTAGGCGATCTCTTCGTCAAAGTTGTCATCGTTATAGATTTGAATGAACGCGCGATCGACCCCCCAGTTGTCCCAGTCGGCGGCAAAATAGCGCTTGCCCCAGTAGGGGTTATGGTGACACAGGTCAAAACTTACGCTGGGGTTAGCGGCTTTCATATCCGCTTTCAGTCGCTTCACAAAGGCCGTTAGCTGCTGGGTGCGGTTGACCTTACCGGGCAGTTCTTCGTGATAGCCGAGATAGTCATCCCATTGCACTGCATCAATCTCGGGATACTTTTGGACAAACTCAACCAACGCCTGTTTGAAGAAAGCCTCGACTTCTGGGACCTCGACATCGAGCAGGTAGTGATCGACATCTGGATAGGTTTTGTCAACGCCGGGCACGATCCATCGATTTGCGATCGCAGTGTCAAAGATAGGGCTGTTTTCGTCGAGCTTAATCCCCTTCTCAAAATAGGCGTGGACCTGCATACCCTGCTTGTGGGCCTCGTCGATCAGCCAATCTAGCCACTGGTCTTGAAACTGATTGGGGCAGCTTTCTTGACCAAAGGTTTGCTGCATCACTTCGCTGGCATACATTGTGCAGCCATTGCCCCACACGCCATGGATGACGGTGTTCAGACCCTGGGCTTTGTAATACCGGACGCGATCGCGAATCATTTGTTCGCTAGCGTTATTGGTCGCCTGATAGCGGCTGAGGTAAATGCCCCTGATTTGCTTTTGCTCCCAGGGGGTTTGGGGAGATTGAGATGCGGGACTGGGGGACTGTTGAGAAGACGATGGGGAAGGTGAGGGAGATGGGGAAGCTTGTCCTGAGCCTGTCGAAGGGGGTGGGTTAGAGGCGACTGGTGACGGTGAGGGAGGGGCAGCCGGTGAGGGTAAGGCGGCGGTGACGTCAGGGATGGCCGGTGGCTGGTTAGATATTTCTGGAGGTGACTTAGGTTGCAGTTGCGGGGGGAAATATTGACTGATGCCCTCGGGCAGA
Source organism: Cyanobacteria bacterium P01_G01_bin.38 (assembly GCA_039180385.1). GTDB lineage: Bacteria > Cyanobacteriota > Cyanobacteriia > Phormidesmidales > Phormidesmidaceae > SIO4C1. The sequence continues at coordinate 15,312 of JBCDDJ010000056.1, forward strand.
CGTTCTACAACTTTAAGGTCATCCAGCTGCCGAAAGCCCCAGTAGCTCAGCCCTAAGAAGAGCAAGATGACTGAAAAGGGAATGCTGGCACATCCGCATCCAGCATTTTCTTTCTTTTTAGTTGGCATAGCAGCAGCGGTGAGGGTTTGATCTCTCCTTCACTGTGCAGTGATACCATTCCGCATATCACCTGGTCAGCTACTGGCTTCTGCATGTCTGCGGGTATCTTCATCGATCAGCTGGCGCAGGGTTGCCAGCAGGGGATGTTTGGAGGTGTATTGATTGCCGTAGGAAAGATTGAAGGCGTAGTCAATATGCGGTGGATTTTTGCCTTGATTATGCTGAATGATCGTTTCGAGCTTGTCCAAACCCTTAACCATCAAGGCTTCCGGGGATGACGCCTGCTCATATTCGTCCCAGAGGGCGAGAAACTCGGTGCGGCGGCGTTCGTCTAGAGGCTCCATCAGGGTGATCAAATCAGCCCGCTCTTGCTCAGCCTTATTTTGATTGGGCCGCTGCGCTATCGCCGGGATGTCTCCGCTAATAGCTTCACCCAGGTCGTGAATAATACAAATTTTCAAGAGTTTGGCAAAATCAACCCCTTTGAAGTCTTGCTCAAACACCATGGCCATCAGACATAGCCGCCACGTATGGGCAGCGGTACTCTCCTGACGCCCACTCGAGGTGTAAGCACTTCGGAGGACATCCTTAAGCTGCTCAGCCTGCTGAATGAACGAGATACAGCCAATGAGTTCTTCGGTTTTCATGATGTCTACAGTCCCAAGCAGCACGTTTGAGAAATATCTCAGAGGGGGTGTCCCTCCGACTATTTTTTAGTTCTTTAGAAATCCTAGCGCTGTCCGGCCAAGATCTATGATCTCATAAACTACATAACTATTGGTGCTCACTCGGATGACGATAGATGTGCCAATTGCCCCCCCGAAATGGGATTGTTTTTTCCAGCTTGGCACCAATGGCAAGGGCTAGATTAATAGACGGCTGATTTTCAGCATTGATGAAGCTGATCAGTGAAATGTCAGGCATAAACTCTCTACCTGCCTGCTGAACTGCTCTGGCAGCCTCGCTGGCGAACCCTTTACCCCAGTGTTGCGAGGCCAGCGCCCACTTGATTTCTGGGCTGGGCCAATCGTTGGGATACCAGAAACCGACCGGACCTAGCACTTTACCTGTGGCTTTCTCTTCAACGGCATAAGGACCATAGCCTCGCACATACCAGTGACCGACCATGCTACAGAGTGTCCGCCAGGTTTCACCCTCAGAAAATTCACGACCCACGGTATATGTTGTGGCAACAGCATCGGAATAGTATTCGTGCAGGTCTGGCCAGTCCGCTTCTTGAAACTGCCTGAGCATAAGCCTTTGTGTTTCTAGTTTTTCGGGAACCCGGAAATCCATTTAATGAGCTCGCCCTTGATCTAAGTAGTCTGTCAAAGTTAAATATTCTGGTTTGGTGGTGAGTGCGCCGCGCTGGTGAATGGGTAAATTAAGGAGCAAAGCGCCTCACCCATCACCTTCACCTGAGTCAATTGTAGAAGGCTGTCCTAGTCAGCCTAGAAAATTCGCTCACCTTTTTCCGAAAAGGGGGCTGGCGTGGCTGTAGGTTATGGCTAGACTAGGTTTAATCCAGGGTCTATCGTGTGCATCTGTAGATTTCGAACGCCTACTTAGCTTTAAGTTTCAACTTTCCACAACCCAAGATTGCTATGGCAAAGCCGCCTCTGACCTCAATGGGCGCGACCAAGGCTCGCCCGACTGATACTCGCTCAACGGGCACTCATCCTAACCACCCAGATCTAGCGATCCGCACTGAACAATTGACCAAGCGATTTGATCGCCATACGGCCTTGCGAGAGGTTGATTTAGACATTCCGTCTGGAGCTGTGTATGGCCTAATCGGGCCCAATGGAGCCGGCAAAACCACCTTAATCCGGTTGCTGGCCATGGCGGAGGCGCCAACGGTCGGAAACGTTTTCTTGCATGGGGAGAAATTACAGTACGATCGCCCTCAGATTAGCCTCAAGCAACAAATTGGCTACCTGCCAGATGATTTTCCACTCTACGAAGATTTAAATGTTTGGGACTATCTGGACTATTTTGCTCGCCTCTACGGACTTAAAGGGAAACATCGCACTCGCAGTATCCACCATGTCTTAGACCTGGTGAATCTGGAGCATAAGCGCAACAGTGTGATTACGAGCCTGTCCCGAGGGATGAAGCAACGGTTGGGGTTAGCCCGGACCGTCATTCACACCCCGTCAGTACTCTTACTAGACGAGCCCGTCTCTGGCCTCGATCCGATTGCCCGTCAAGAGTTTCGCCAGGTGATTCGAAACCTGCACAGCATGGGCATGACGATTTTGATTTCGTCCCACGTCCTCAGTGATTTAGCTGAACTTTGTACCGACATCGGCATTCTAGAGTTTGGCTATTTGGTTGAAAGTGCGCCCCTGGAGACGCTCTATCAGCGGCTGAGCCAGCAGCATATCGTCATTGGCACCCGAGGCCCTCTGCAAGACCTGCAAACCGAGCTTCGACAGTTTGACGCGATCACAGAGCTTGAGGTCAAGCCCCAGGCAGGTCAGGTCAAAATCCAGTTTTCAGGCAATCCGGATGAGGCCGCTGGCCTGCTCCGTGCCCTGGTCGAGGCCAACATTTCTCTCTGTGAATTTCACTGTGTCCAAGAAAGTCTAGAAGACATTTTCTTTAAGATCGGTCATACCCAACCTACTTAGAGAAAGCGTTCTAAGTTTTAAGGTTTAAGGTTTAAATTTTGACTCATCCTCGGAGATAACCATGTTTGGTACCAAAATCTTGACCACCCTGGGTCAAACCCAGTTAGACCGCCTGGGCGATCTCAATCCCCAACTGCTGCGGGAGCTAAGAGGTCGCTTCAAGCGATTTCCGGTCCTGGCTGCTGTCAGCCTCTCAGTGCTCTGTCAGCTGATTATAATGATCTGTTTTTGGGTCGCTTTACCAGGGTCGGTGCTGCCCCAGGATTTGGGCCTATCTACCTATCCCAAAATCGAGTGGTATGGCAATGCTCAAATGAGTACCGAGCCCTTGCAGGATGTCTTACCCCTGGATATGCCTCATCGGGATAAAGCCCTGACAGTCGGGATCGTGATTGATCGGATCATTGCACAGCCACCTGTTAAAGGGGATGAGGCCCTGGGGCTCAAAGCGCTGGATCAGATCCAAAAAGGCGACCGTTTGATTGGGATTGATGGTCAACCAGTGACCCTATCTGAGCAGCAGTTGGCAGAGACTAATTGGCAACCCCGGGTGTCAGACCTGGCTCTCCAGATCAATGACGAGATCATCAAGCATCCGAATACTTCATTGACGCCTAAGGTCCAAAAGCTGGTTGGGACAACGGTTGATTTAGATCTGTATAGACCTGAGCGCGGCCAGTTTACGGTAACCTTGCCCCGCGTTGCCATCTCTCAAAAATACAGTAGATATTGTCTCAATGCGCCCGAAAGTACTGCCTGTGATGTTACACCGGACAAGCAGTCCTACCGATTGAATTGGGCTCGATGGTATAAGGATATCTATCTAGTCTTGACCATCGTGATGGTCTTTCCGCTGATGGGCGGCGGGATGTTCATGCTGGCTAACAATCTGGCAGATGAAAAACGCCGAGGTACGTTGAACTTTTTACAGCTCAGTCCGAGATCCTCCTTTAACATTTTGAGTGGCAAACTGCTAGGGGTCCCGGTGTGTTTATATTTGGCCATTGGGCTGACCCTCCCGCTGCATGGGTTTCTCGGACTCGGTGCGGGGCATAGTCTCGCCCACATGCTGGGGTTTGACTTGATCTTGATCGCTCAAAGCCTGATCTTTTACCTACTGGCTTTGTTGTTGAGCCTGTCTGTTTCACATCCGGTGTTCTTAGGGTTACAGCCCTGGTTGTTGGCCGCTGGGGTAACCGCCTTTAATTGGATGCTCTTATTGTACGTGGGTTCTGGGGGAATGCTCGGGAACACTCAATCTAATGCTTTTTTGTGGTCACTACTGTTCTCGCCCTTCGCGAGCCTGGCCTACTTTGCCTTTGAGGCACCTGTCAAGCTCACCGAGGCCGGGGTAGAGCCAAATCTAGCCCTGGGGATTTTTCGGGTTAACTTTACAGAATATGTTGTCTTAACCCTGGCCCATGCGCTGGGCTGGTGTGCGCTGCTGGGGCATAGTCTGCAACGTCGCTTTAGCAATGCCCATAATACGTTGCTCAAGCGGCGGTTTAGCTACCCGCTGACCCTGGCATTTGCCACCATCGTGTTGGGCCTCACCGGCACCCGGCTCAAAGACTATGACGTGGGCCTGCATTTGGTGTTAATTACCCTGTTAAGTCTGGTTTACTGCATTGCCCTGATGGTTGCCCTGAGCCCGGCTCGGCAAACGTTAAAGGACTGGGCTAGATTTCGCCATGCCACCCCCCGTGCTCAGCGTCTATCGCTATGGAAAGACTTAGTGATTGGGGATAATAGTTCTCCAGTGGTTGCGATCGCACTCAACCTTCTACTTCTCACGGGTTTAGTCGTGGGTGCCTTCAAGGGTTACTACGGTGACTTCCTTGAAACCAGGATTGAAGCCTTGATTTTTGTCAGCTGTATCCTCATGTTTGTGGGGTCAATTCTCTTCTCGACCCTGGTGAGTCAGACCCTGCTGCTATTGCCCCGCAAGAAAAACTGGATCTGGTTTGGGGCCGTCGGCAGTATCAGCTGTCTAGCCTTTCCGGGGCTGGCCCTAGTCATGAGCATCGTCCTCTTCGGCACCCATCCGTCTCCATCATACTTTCTGGGGATGCCCTCTGAGCTGAGTGTGTTTGTCATCCCATTGAGTCTCTTGGGCACCGTCACGGCGATTTTGGCTTTTACCCATACCCGTCAGCTGCTAATGGCAGGGCGCTCTGAGACTCAAAAGCTATTCAGTGATCGAGCCGATTCGCTCACGGTTTGAGCTGGCTTCGAGATGAGCCAAAGGCTTCGACGTGAGGCTTGGACGGTGAGTTCAGCCAAACTGCTCAGTCGAATGTGAGGGGGCGGGCGGGAAAGTCCCGCTCCGCCCCTGCTTCACCAACCCTGACAAGAACAATCAAAACAGCTAGGGGCTTGTAACCAAAACAAAAAATCACACCGACTCTCTCTACAATGATTACATTCTCCCAACAGCGAAATATTGCCCTTGAGCAAATTCTGCCCTTGTACAAAGCCCACAACTGGTCTTCGGCGCACAAGCCTCAGGTATTATATCAGGCATTACTAAGCTCCCATACGCTGGTCTCAGCCTGGGACGGAGAAACGCTCGTCGGCATCGGCAATGCCATCTCCGACGGTTTCCTCGTGGTGTATTACCCCCATCTTTTGGTGAGCCCTGACTATCAGGGGCAAGGCATTGGTCGGAAAATCATGGAGATTTTGAAGCAGCCTTACGAAGGCATGCATATGCAGATGCTAGTCGCTGACAGGGAGGCGATTGGCTTCTATGAAAAATGTGGATTCACAAAGGCTGGCA
>JBCDDJ010000057.1:0-20831 GCA_039180385.1 Cyanobacteria bacterium P01_G01_bin.38
ATCCTCCGACGCAGTTTCAATATCAGGGGCTTTTGCTTCGACCGTTTCTAAATTAGACGTCATGGCAGGGAGAATAAGTCATTCCTAACCATTGTATTGCTAACCGAATGCATTGCTAAGCGAATATACTGCTAACCAAATGTATCGGTCATGCCCGGTGCCTCATTATTCAGCTGCTTCATTATTCAGCTGCTTCATCGGGCGCTGCCTCAGGCGTAAAGTACAGATCCTCGATGGCACCGGGTGCGCCAGCTACCTCTGGGGGTGAGCCGTTGTGAGATAGCATCACGGCACCGGCATTACCGGCTCTGATATAGATGCTTTCTTGCGCTTCATAGAGCTCTTCTGTCCCGGCTTCCATCGTATTTGCAAAAACGACATTCCCATCTATCGCGATCCGCATCCAAGACGCATCCGTGAGGCTAACGCTGACGGCGACCGGGGCTGTGCTACTGGCGGTTGGGTTGGTGGGTTCGGGGTCAGGCTCAGGTTCGAGTTCAGGCGCTGGGACCGTTTCGACGACCGCTTCGGGGGCTGGGGCTGGCTCAGCTGACTCGGTCGGCTGGGAATCGTTCCCCCCTAGGTTGGTGAGCAGTGCGATCGCACCTACCACCAGCGCAGCCAAGACCCCTGCCAAAATATAGGGCGTTTTATTCGAGGGTTCGTTATAGGGTTGTGACCTGGGCACATCTGCTCCCCAACCGCTCGAAGGCGACGGGGAGGATGGGCGAGTATTCGGTGATGGCACCGCCACCGGGACGCCCGCGCCCCGGACGCCGTTCGTTGCCGATTTTGGTAGGTTAGAGGGGCCTGGTAAATCACCCGTCAGAACACTATCTTTGGGTTCTTGACTAGAGCCTGAGATCTCTAAGCTGTTTTCTGCCGCAACTGAATCAACCCAGGGGTCTGCGATCTGGGCGGAGGGTAACGACTCGGCAGGTTTGGGCTGGGGAGTGGCTGGTCGCTGGGTAGGGAGTTGATCCAGCGGCGATGTGGGAATGGCAGGCCGGGGGGTTGGGCGAGGCGTATCTGGGATTGAGTGGACTGGGAACTGTCGAGATAGCTTCATACCATCGAGACCCAGAGCATCTGCATAGCGTCGGATAAACCCCTGCACAAAAATGGGTTGGGGTAAATCAGCCGCGTCCCCTGCTTCGATCCGCATAATCAGCTGGGGGCGGATATAGGTTTGCAAAGAAATCTCCTCAATGGATTTCCCTTGCTCCTCTCGGGTTTCTTTGAGATAGGAACCGAGTTTTTTCAGCTGATCTTTTTGTATGGTGCTGTAGTTGCTCACGATACCCTGCTGAACCCAATAACGTTTGGAAGGTGTTCTGATTTACAGATGGAATCTGCGTATATTTGCTGTCCCATTGTATTTGCTAAGTGACCTATTTGCTAAGTGACGTATTTGTTGTAAGTAAGGGAATCGTAGAGAGTCAGCGCTCGGTATATTTTGTCACCCGTTCAGAAATTTCTGGATTATACAGCCTCAAATAATTCCAATAGCCGCCAAAGACAGATTCGACATATCCTTTTGTCTCAGGAAAAGGTATCTGTTCGACAAACTCGTCGGCATTGCTATAGCCACCCTCCTCGATCCAGGCGGATACGTTCCCCGGGCCAGCATTGTAGCTTGCCACTGCAAATAGAGAGTGGTTGTCATATTCCTGGTGGGTATAGTCAAGATACCAGGTGCCCAGTTTAATGTTGGTTTCTGGGTTCTCTAAAGTCTCTAAATCGACATCAGCTTGCCCCATTTGGTTTGAGACCCAATCTGCCGTGTCTGGCATGAGTTGCATCAGCCCGGTGGCTCCGACCACCGAGCGAATCTTGGGCTCAAAGCGCGACTCCTGGCGGATTAAGGCGGTCACCAATAGCGGGTTGAGCTGCCGCTGCTCGGCCCAGGTTTGGATTTGCTCGGCATAAGGAAAAGGGTAGACACCCTGCCAGTAGGTAGGGGTTTGCTTAAGAGCCAGGTATTCTTTTTGCTCATCGGGGGCATCTCGCCAGGACAGGCTGCTGACCATAAAGATGCCGTCGAGGTTGTCGCCTACCCCAAGGCGCAAAATACCGTCGGTAAACTGTTCGGCCATCGTGGGATCTTGCTCAGTTTTAAATTCGAGCTGCCAGAGCCGCCAGGCGTCATCATCCTGGCCCAGTTGATAAAGCTCTTGCAGGGTGTCTGACCCGGCGGGCAGGGGAAACCGCTGGCTGGGCAGGGTTACCGATGGGTTGCGATCGCGCACGTCTTGAAAGTCCCCCACATCCCAACCGAGGTGTACCGCTGAGCGCCAGGCAAAGTAAGATTCAGGATGCTCTGCAATCACCTGCTCAAAGGCTTTTTGGGCAGTGTCGTTTTGCTCAAGCTGGAGGGCCCATTTCCCGGCCCAAAAACCTGCCTCGGCGGCCAGGTCGAGTTTAGAATTCGCCTCGATCAGCTGCTGAGCCCATTTCAGGGCTGAGGCCTGATCGCCTTTCTCAGCATGGGCTTTAGCATTCTTCAGGCGCAGCTGGGCGGCGGCCTTTGACTGGCTGTGCTGTGACAAGATAGAGGCTTTGGCGTTTTGGGCGGAGGTCGGGCTTTTCATGTATTCCAGTCGCTCCGAGCGCTTTAGCAGTGCTTCGCCCGCTTTATCTGGGAACTGGGCGATAACCTGGTCTAATACGGGCAGGGCTTTTTGATCGGATAGCAGGTCCGAGAGTTTGAGCAGCCCCGTCGCCGTTTCAGGAGCGGTGGGAAAGGCCTTGGCCAGCTGTTGATAGGTTGCGATCGCAGTTTTACTTTCCCCGGTTAGGTGGGCCCCCCGCGCCTGACGATATCGAGTTTCTGGCGTCCCTGGGGCTTTGGCATAGGCTTTGCTGGCCTTGCCATAGATTTGAGATTCCCAATAGCCAAAGCCAATGGTTTGCCACTGGTCGGGGGTGAGCTCCGCACCATATTTAGCGACCAGCCGATCGAGGCTGGCTTCATACTCAGGGCGATGTAGCCCGTGGGCAGCCACTAATAGCAGCAGTTCCTTTTCATTTGCTGGGGTGCTGGCAGCGGCAGTCGTAGCGGCGGGGTTGGCCTGGGCGGCTGACTCAGCTGGGGCAGCCGCATTGGCATCAGGGGTGGGGGCAAGCAGGCGCTTTAACGCTACCTCAACACTGCGGGGATGGCCGGGGGTTGTGGCCAATAGCTGATCCCACGCTTTCGGATCGATCGCCCCCAGCTCATAGAAGGCTTCGGCCACGGCTGGATGGGTAGCGTGGCGATCGATGAGCTGTTGCCAGGTTTGGGCAGCCCCCTCGCGATCGCCGGCGGCGGCTTGGGCCTGGCCCCGCTTAAGCATCACGTAGGGGGCCAGGGTGTCGTAATCAGCCTCTAACCCTTCTAAAAATGGCAGGGCGTCTTGCCCCTGACCTTGCCGAATCAGATCCGTTGCCAGCAGATAGCGGGCGCGGTAATTTTCAAGATTGAGCTTAGGTTTTTTGGCTAGATTGCTGAGGGCCTCGGTCCGTTGGGCCACGGGCTGGATCGCCAGCTGTAAAACGGCTGAGGGGTCAGCTGCGGCGTTGGCAGGCGCTTGGACACGGGTTTGGGCATTTTGCAAGCTATCTGTAGACTGCAAAACAGCCGCTATCATTCCTAGCGATAGCGCACTGAGCCCGGCCAGCGCAAAAAAGGGCCACTTTTCCTTTAGACGTTTCCACATTAGGCTCACCTGGGTTGGCAAAGCGCAAGCTCATATTGATCTAGCTTGCATTGGTTAGCAGACTCTATCAGGTATTTTCCTGTCGTTTTAGCAGAAAATGGTGCACTTGGGTGTAGGCCAGGTGGCGCAGTGCCCAAAAAACTTTAAATAAAATCGTTGCTTGAAAATCTGTAGAGACAGTCCCCTGAACAACTGTATGAAAACCCGCCATCAGTTATGGTGATCAAAATCTGCAAATTAGGTAGATACTAGGACGGAAGAGAACGGAAGAGCATAGAGATTGGAATGGATTTTGTAGCATCGGGTAAGTCTTGTCTAACGTGGTCAGGCGACTGCTTAATCATTGGTTTGTCGGAGGAGTCCCTGCCGCTGACCGGGATTTTGTCAGACCTTAACGCTCAGCTGTCTGGTCTGCTACAAGAGCTCATCGACGAGGTCGAGTTTACGGGCAAAGCTGGCAGCGTTGCCTCAACTCGGGTGGCAGGGGCTGCGGTTCGTAAGCTCGGCATTGTGGGGATGGGGCGCTCAGATGTACTGAGCCTGGAGGTTTTACGGCGGGCTGCTGCGAGCGCGGCGCGACTGGCCAAACAAGAAAAATGCGCCACCCTGGGGGTGAGTTTCCCAGTGTGGAACAATAGCCTAGCCCTCACCACCCAATCTTTGGTAGAAGGGGTAATCCTGGCGATGTATCAGGACGTTCGCTTTAAGTCAGAGCCCGAAAAATCCAAAGTCGAGCTAGAGACTGTCCATCTATTAGAACATGTTGGACAAGAAGACGCTATTGACAAGGGGCACAAGATTTGCGAGGGCGTGGTTTTGGCCCGTGAGCTGGTGGCCGCCCCCCCCAATGTGGTGACCCCAGCCAAACTGGCGGAGACCGCGGCTGAGATTGCCGAATCCCAAGGGTTATCGCTGGCGGTGCTAGAGCGCGAAGACTGTGAAAAGCAAGGGATGGGGGCCTATTTAGGGGTAGCCCAAGCCTCCGATCTGCCGCCCAAATTTATTCATCTCACCTACAAGCCCGCCGGGACGCCCAAGGCCAGGCTGGCGATTGTGGGTAAAGGGCTCACCTTTGACTCAGGGGGCTTAAACATTAAGGCCGGGGCTGGCAGCATGATCGACATGATGAAAATTGACATGGGAGGGGCCGCTGCTACCCTGGGCGCGGCCAAAGCGATCGCACTGCTCAAGCCCGAGGTTGAGGTTCACTTTATTAGCGCCGCCACCGAAAACATGATCAGTGGTCACGCGCTGCATCCCGGCGACATTCTCACCGCCTCTAATGGCAAAACGATTGAGGTTAACAATACCGATGCTGAGGGCCGACTGACCCTGGCCGATGCGCTGGTGTTTGCTGAGAAGCTAGGCGTCGATGCCATTGTAGATTTGGCGACGCTGACCGGAGCCTGCATCGTGGCCCTCGGCAATGATATCGGCGGGATGTTTACTGAGAGTGATGAGCTGGCAAAAGATTTGATGGCCGCCGCCAGCGTCTCTGGTGAAAAGCTTTGGCGATTGCCTATGGAAGAAAAGTATTTTGAGGGGCTCAAGTCGGTGGTGGCCGATATGAAAAATACCGGCCCGCGGGCGGGGGGCTCGATTACAGCCTCCCTATTTCTCAAGCAGTTTGTCAAAGAGACCCCCTGGGCTCACCTGGATGTAGCAGGCCCCGTGTGGGCTGACAAAGAAAATGGCTACAACAGTCCCGGTGCGACCGGCTACGGGGTTCGCACGCTGGTGCAGTGGGTGTTGGATCAATAGAGGCGAAAGGAGAAGGGCGAAAGGGGAAGGGCGGGACGATTTATTACCCATTCCCCATTAACCCCCCTCACCTACCCAGTCCTGCCTGTTAGCCTCTGCTAGCAGCAAGTTCTCCTACAGGCTGATTGGCTTCTACTTGCTGGCGGCTAACGTCTGGTGTCTGGCGTCCATCGCCAAGGATGCCTGTGGGTTGAGCTTCATATGTGGAAGAAGGTCTGGCGACTAAGGTGTCTTTCCTCTTTAATGCGCTAAAAGCATTTAATGCGCTAGAAGCAGATATCTCGGGTTGCCGTTTCTCCTCTGGCATCTCTTGACGACAGCTGGGGCAAAACCAATAGAGCTGGCTGCGTCGGATGTGTCGGAGCAGGTTATCGCTGCACAGGCTACAGCGGTGAAAGGTGACCGACGCTAACGAGTTGCGCATAGGGATTGAGTACCTCAAGGGGATAATGGCTTATCTACAGTGCCCACCGCCTGATCCCCGCAGGCAGCCCTGGTACAAAATTGCACAAAAGTTAAAGATCGCTGACAGAAGCCAGGTTGCTAGACCCAGTCTTTGGCGCGACTGACGGCCTTTTGCCAAGTTTCAAAATTTGCCTGGACTTGGTCAGCTTTGCGAGAAGGCTCAAACACGCGGTCGATTTTGCGCTGGCCGACCAGACTCGCGTAGTCTTGCCAAAAATCAACGGCGAGCCCCGCAGCAAACGCCGACCCTTGGGCGGTGGCATCAAGGACCGCCGGTCGCTCCACTGGGATGCCGAGCACATCCGCCTGGTACTGCATCAAAAAGTCGTTATTGCAGGCACCGCCGTCGACTTTGAGCTGCTGGATCGGGGTGCCACTATCGTCGTTGATCGCTTCGACCACTTCTCGGGCCTGGTTGGCGATGGCTTCTAATACGGCCCGTACCATGTGGGCTTTGGTGGCCCCCCGGGTGATGCCCAAAAATGCGCCGCGGGCGTTCATATCCCAGTGGGGGGCCCCGAGGCCGCTCAGGGCGGGCACAAAATAGACGCCGCCGTTGTCGTTAACCGACTGGGCCAGGGGCTGGCTGTCAGCCGCGCTGTCGATGATTTGCAAGCCGTCCCGTAGCCATTGTATACAGGCTCCGGCGGTGAACATGCTGCCCTCTAGGGCATAGCCCAGGCTGTAATGGCCGTCGGCTTGGGCTTGGGTCCAGGCGATGGTGGAGAGCAGTTGGTTTTGCGATCGCACCACCGTCTCCCCCGTGTGGGCCACCAAAAAGGCCCCGGTGCCGTAGGTACATTTGAGCAACCCGGGTCGGCTACAGCCATGGGCAAACAGGGCGGCTTGCTGATCCCCCAAAATCGCCATAATCGGGATCTCTACCCCCAAAATATCGGCGGTAGTGGTGCCAAACAGTCCCTGGCTGGGTTTGATTTCCGGCAAAATTTGTTCAGGAATCTGAAATAACTTGAGCAGGGCCGGGTCCCATTGTTGCTGCGTCAGGTTCATCAGCATCGTGCGGCTGGCGTTGCTGTGGTCGGTGGCATGGACCTTGCCGCCGGTGAGATTCCACAGGGCCCAGGTGTCGATGGTGCCTGCCAGGACGTTGTCTAGATTGGCGGGCTGGGTTTTATCGAGCAGCCAATTTAGCTTGGTGGCTGAGAAGTAAGCATCCAGAAATAGGCCAGTGCGCTCGTAAATATCGGCACGGTGATCGCTCAGCTGTTTGCAGAGTCCAGCGGTGCGTCGATCTTGCCAGACAATCGCATGGTGCAGGGGCTCGCCCGTGGTTTTATTCCAGAGCAGGCAAGTTTCTCTCTGGACCGTCAGCCCAATCGCTGCAATCTCTTTACCTTCAATACTGGCGTCTTTGACCGCAGCTTGCATGGCCCAACGGATTTCTCGCCAGATTTCAGTGGCATCGTGCTCTACCCAACCAGGCTGCGGATAATACTGGGTGAGTTCTTTATAGGCCTGGCCGACAATGTCACCGGTTTGATTAAACAAAATTGCTCGGTTGCCAGTGGTGCCGAGATCGAGGGCCATCACGTATTTGGACATCTCAAAATCCTCACATGAGTGTTTCAAACAGCCCAATCAGATTGTTTTCTGGGTCGCGACAGTAGGCAATCTTGAGGGCGAAGTCTGCGTTTTGGGTGGGTGGCTCGGCAAAGGGAACGCCTTTGCTGTGCAGGTCATGGTAAATGCTATCAACGTCTGTCACTTTGAAAATCAAAACAACTTTGTCCTGACACTCCACCTGTGTGGGTTTATCCGTTGTGTGGATAATTTCGGCCATCTCCTGCTGGCGAAATAAGGATAGGCGCATATTTGCAATCTGAAATTCGGCGTAGCCGTGCTCAAGGTCTTCGACGATCACTGTCAGGCCCAGTCGATCTCGATAAAATTCACAGCAGGTTGTGATGTCTGACACCAGTAGGCGTGTGGAAGCCGATTGAATGTCCATAAGCCCAGACGAGCAACGAAACATTCCTATTGTGTTGCGTTTTTTCTGCTAATAGAGGGAAGCGATGGAAGAATTTGAGGAATTTAATATTTGTTCGCTGGTTGCCGTCATCGCTAAAACCGATCAGAGCCTTTAAGGCTAGGGAGACGACTATTTTTATTTGGTGACGTAAATTGCTCTCTAATCAGGAACCCTCCGTGATTTCTATCAGTAAGAAACACGAAGGGTCTGATGAATGACGTTAGTTAAAATTTAAGGGTTGAAATTTAAGAGTCTGCGCGGGGAGCGTCGCTTTGCTCAAGCAGGCGAGATAGCTGGCCTCGAATGGCATCTAAGTGTCGGTCAGCTTTGGGCACCACTAACAAACGCACTTCGATCTCTGCAATGTTTTCGAGGCGGGTGGTTTTTTCCCAGAGTTTTCGCTCTGTATCGGTTTCAGACTCGTATCGGAACGTGATTATCTCAGGGGTAACCTCTAGGATCTCGACGTTTTTGAACCAGCCGCTGCTGCTATTAATGTAAAGCCACACACCGGCCTGTCCTACGAGTTCTCTGAGCTTCTGTTCCATATTTCTCCTGGCGTCCGTATCAAGAGCGAATCAAGAGTGAAAGAAAACTTTCACTTTTCTTAATCTTGAAGTTGACCTATCTTAGCACCGTAAAAAGTTCTATGAAGGTAGGAAAACTCATATTCTTTTCACACCTCTAAGACTAGAATTCCCATTTTTGGAGATTGCGATCTAACGAGGCTGATCTAAATCGAAAAAACTTTCTGAACTTTGGCTCTGAGATCTAGAGTCCAGGATTCAGAATTTAGAATTCGGAATCCGAAAGTTTGGTCGAGGTAGGAGGTTACGTCGTTAGGGGGCGATTTTTACCCACTCCCCAATTTCCACTCCCCTCTACTTGATCAAATAGCTGTGGGTCAACCCATCAAACTGGGTGGTTGACCGAGCTATGGTGTTGGTGTCCTGGGCGAGCGGTTCAAATAAAACCGCCTGGCTGTCTTTGAGCTCAAAGGTGCGCAGGTTGCTCAGGTCAGTGGTCAGGTTGAGGTCGGGGGTTGCGATCGCAACCCGCCAGTGATCCATATCGATTTGTAGCCAGTCTTCGAGGTGGACTTTATAGGGCTCACCCCCCATGTGGGCCACCATTGCAAAGGCGTGACTGGGCGTATCAGAAGCCTCGGCGGGTTTATGCCTGAGACCATAAAAGAGCGTGCGCCGATCGTCACTGATCCGATTAAATCGGTCTTGTCCACTGAGGGTTTTTTGAAGCCAGGGATGACGACGGCGATACTGCCGCAGCGCCAGGTGAAACTCACTAACCTTGGGGTCGATGCGCGCTTTGTAATGGCTGACATTGCAGATGTCGTGGCCATCTTCCATAAAGGCCATGGCAAAGCGCTTGAGTTTAGGCACATCTAGGGTGGCTAGAAACTGGGGCAGGGCAGGCTCGTGCAAAACCGTGTCCAATTCAGGGACGGCGCAGGCACCAGAGCCTTCTTCTGAGCCCAGGCACCGGGCACAAATTCGAGCTACTTCTTCGAGGTCATAGTCAGTCACCGTCATCGCCTCTTGCAGGGCCCTGGCAAAGTCCCGTAGTTGCTCAAAACTTTGAAAACCCAGCTGTTTGAGGCGGGGAAAGACCTCTGGCTGCTGATATTGCCCAGGCTCAATCTGCCAGTCCAAAAAGCTAATTTCTTCAGAGACAACTTTGACGCCATAGCGGTCGTCCGTGTTGCGAAAGAACCCCCAGGCGCTGCCCACGTTTGCGTTGAGAAAATCCATGGGTAAACCCGGACTAAAGCCATAGACCCAGAGATGGGTGCCAGGGTTGTTGTAGGCGTTACGTAAGACCTCTGGCAGGGTGCTGCCGAGATTCCAATTGATCGGTTTGTCGAGATCGACCTGGGTGCCCCGGCGCACGGTGTCATGGTTGCCACAGCCCGTAATCCAGTGGTCACCCTGGTAAATCACTTCGCAAACCCGTCGCCATTTTTGATCCCAAAACCCTTGGAGGGAAGGCGTATTGTGCGCAAAGATCAGTGGCCCCCATTGAAACGCCTCAGGCTGTTGCTCAATCAATTCTCGATATCGGGAAATCGTTTCCCAGCCCTCCTGAGGCCAGGGGCGACCGTCTTCAAAAATAGTAAACATCAGCCGACGGTAGTCGCCGATTTCTTGCGGGAGGTCGCTCATCGCCAGCAGATATGTGTCATCTTGCTCGACACGGTCGGTGAGGGGGTTAAAAAAGCGAAAATCTTGCCCGCCATCGACGCGGATGCCGTCTGCGCCAGTGTTGATTTTGCGGCGCTGCATCTCTAATAAGATGGCCCGTACCTGGGGCGACTGGTGGTTGAGGTCCTGGCCATACATGTTTGGCCCCTTTAAAAATTGGTGGCTGAGCAGTTCCAAAGCCTGGTTGTCAGCATGGCCGTAAACCAAATCATAGATAAGCTGGATTGGCCCCTCAGAAAAATTGTGCAGCGTGGCGATAAAGTCAATCACCTCGTGGGGGCGCAAACTGCCTAAAACGGCTGGGTTGGTAGCGCTAGAGCCGAGTATAGGGACGTCGTATCCCCAGTTTTGGGTATCGGGTTTGCGTAAAGTGACGCTGAGGGTGGCATCGTCGTCGGTTTGATCAGGGGCGATGGCAAAAAATTCGTAGTCCAAATGAGCATCTTCACGGCGATACTCAATGGTAGGCTCTACTGGCAACAGCTGGATGGCTTCGTAGCCAGCATAGACGGCTTCGTCTGGGGTGAGGGCAGCCCCCGCCGCTAGCTTGTCAGAGATGTTTTGATAAATGGCGGTTAGCCCTTCTAAGGTGCCTTCCTTTGAGGCGGTTTTGACATGGATTTGCAAGATGCTGGTGGGGGGCGGCACCCGAGGGGTTTCGGCGTCTATGTTAGATACCCCAGTTTCACGAAAATAGGCCAGATCGGCTCGCTGCCGCTGGAGACGATGCATATCATAGAGTTCGGCGGGGGCAAAGACCCCATAGGGTAGTGAATGGGCCAGCGGATCGCGGATGATCCGCACCCGCCCTTCTGGATCGACGTAGCGCAGCCAGTAAAAACTGCCGGCCTGTTCACGGTTGCCGGGGCGCAGGCCCTCAATCACCGCCCAGACAAACTCTCCCTGTTTGATCACGGGGACCCGCACCCGCTGAAAATGCAGGGTTTGCTCAGAGGCTCGAAAATCAATCGGCTGGCTGGGCGTGTAAATTTCTAGGTCAATCTGGTGCTCTGATTGGATGATGTCCCCGGCCAGCCCAGGGGTCCAAAAGCCAATTTCGGTCAGGCGATCGCGGCGGTAGCGGGCCCCCAATCGCCTAGCCAATTTTTGGCCTTTTAGAAAAAACGTATCTGACGAATGTTGAACGCTATCAGCCCAAGCAAGCAGGCTTTGAGTTTCATCTTCAACCAGTTGGATCTTTCTCGCAAGGGTAGCAACCACGTCTTATCCCGAATTCTTTGTCAGCCAGGTTAAACCCCATCCAGCCTGGAACCTTGAGTTTTTCTGGTCAGGAAACGACAGAGCTGGATATGGCCAGGGTTTGTTATGGCTCGAACCCAGATGGCCCAAGCCCATACACGATATCTATAGTGCGGAGGGTTAAAAAAGCTTTCTTAGAAAATTAAAAATAAGTTTAACCTCATCACTATATTAAGAGATTTTTAAACCGTTAATGTTGAAGAGCTATTGTGACTTCAAACTTTTTTTATCGGTGCTTAGAGTTTGGGTGAGGGATCCTAATCAGGCGGGGTCAAGTTAAAGCAGCTTACGCCTTAATGGCCATCTGACCCAGGCTGGAGGGGCACTGAAATCATTTCCCAGACGGCTGTTGTGTTGACAGCGTGTTTGCAAACCTCAACGCTATGCGATAATGTCTTTCGAGTAATCCTCTGGATTATTGAGCCGGTATCCGAAACAGTTTTAAGGCGTATTCAGCGTAGTTTAGCTGTATAGCTACAGATGGTTTATTCGCTGCGATCGCATCAAAATTATGACTTTAAAGGGTTCAGTCAATAGCGACGTGAAAGGGCATTTAGTTCACCTCGCAGGCTGGGCCCAAATTTTTTGAACACACTTGGGATCATCTAGGACCTTAGGAGTTAGCACAATGAAATCCTCGCTAGTAATTCTCTACCATCGTGAACCCTATGACGAGGTAAAAGAAAACGGCAAGATTCACTACCGTGACAAAAAAAGCCCTAACGGGATTGTGCCGACCCTTAAAAATTTCTTTGCCAATGCCGATCAAAGTACCTGGGTCGCCTGGAAGCAAGTCACCAGCAAGCAGCAGATCAACTTTGAAGAACGAGTGACTATGGAGGGCGGCAGCGATAGCTGCGTCGTGCGGCGCATCCCGCTATCGGCGGATCAGGTCAAAAATTTCTATCACATCACCTCTAAAGAGGCCTTCTGGCCAATTCTGCACTCGTTTCCCGAGCACTTTACCTACGACAGCTCCGATTGGGAAAATTTTCAAAATATTAATCGCCTGTTTGCGGAGGCCGCCTGCGAAGACGCCGCCGAGGATGCCCTGATTTGGATCCATGACTATAACCTTTGGCTAACGCCTTACTACATTCGCCAAAAAATGCCAGATGTGAAGATTGCCTTCTTCCATCACACCCCTTTCCCCGCCGCAGATGTGTTTAATATCTTGCACTGGCGCGAGGCGATTATCGACAGCTTGCTGTGCTGCGACCTCTGTGGTTTTCACATTCCCCGCTATGTCCAAAACTTTGTGTCGGCTGCCCGCAGCTGTCGCGAGGTTGAGGTTGTCGAGCGAGTGCCCGTGCCAGAGGCTTTTACCAAGGTCGGCACGGCTCTGGCGGAGCCGGAGATGACCACCCAACTCAGCTATCAGGGGCGAATCGTAAATATCGATGCGTTCCCGGTGGGCACCAGTCCCGATTACATTTTGGGGGTGGCCACCAGTGAGGCAGTGGCGGCGCGCGTCGATGAGATTAGGTCTGAGATTGGAGATAACAAACTGATTATGTCCGCCGGTCGGGTGGACTATGTTAAAGGGGCCAAAGAGATGCTGCAGTGCTTTGAGCGACTGCTAGAGCGTCGTCCCGAAATGATCGGCAAGGTCAATCTGATCATGACGGCGGTCAAAGCTGCTAAGGGCATGCGGGTTTACCGCATTGCCCAGCAGGAGATTGAGCAGATGGTGGGGAAGATTAACGGACGCTTTGCCAAGCTCAACTGGACGCCGGTTAAGCTATTTACTGAGCCGGTCCCCTACGACAACTTAATGGCCTTTTATAAAGCCGCAGACATTGCCTGGATATGTCCCCTGCGGGATGGGTTGAATCTGGTGGCCAAGGAGTATATTGCCGCCCACGGGGGCAAAGATGGGGTGCTGGTGCTGTCCGAATTTACTGGCTCGGCGGTGGAGCTGCCCGATGCCATTCTGACCAACCCCTACTCGTCAACCAAAATGGATGAGTGTATCGATATCGCCCTGGCGATGAGCCCTGAGGAGCAGGCGAAACGTATGGAAAAGTTAAATAAAGCGATTCGCCGCTACGATGTGC
The DNA here is from genome assembly GCA_039180385.1 of Cyanobacteria bacterium P01_G01_bin.38. GTDB lineage: Bacteria > Cyanobacteriota > Cyanobacteriia > Phormidesmidales > Phormidesmidaceae > SIO4C1. The sequence continues at coordinate 13,451 of JBCDDJ010000057.1, forward strand.
AGCAGTGGGCCAACCATATGTTCCGAGAGGCCAAAGCCACCAATTCGCTGCCGGTGGATCAAAATTCTCCAGCGCTTGTCTAGTTTGATGGGGTTCGTTAAGGTAGGGGCGCGGGGTACCTGGATAAGGTGTCTGAGTGATGTAACTAAAGCAGTGTAGCCAAAGCTACAGCTATCTGAAGAACCCAGAAAATCAAAGGTTTACTATGCGAGATTTTGCCGCTATTGGAGCAGCGACCTACGACCTGATTGTGATTGGGGGCGGTATTAATGGTGCGGCGGTTGCCCGTGATGGTGCCCTTCGTGGGTTAAAGACTGTTTTGGTCGAAAAAGGTGACTTTGCCAGCGGGACCACCAGCTGGTCGAGCCGGCTGGTCCACGGCGGGCTCAGGTATCTTGAATATTTTGAATTTCACCTGGTGCGCGAGTCCCTACACGAGCGGGAGATTCTGCTACGGACGGCCCCCCACCTGGTGAAGCCGATTTCGATGACGATTCCGATCTATCGCAGCGGCTCCCGCAGCTATTGGGAAATCCAGGCAGGGATGGTGCTCTATGATCTGCTCAGCTATGACAAGAGCCTGCCCAATCACCGCATGTTGCCATCGGCAAAGCTTAAGCAGCTCTTTCGCTCAGTTAACCCTGAGGATTGCAAGGGGGGGGCTCAGTATTTTGACGCTCAGGTAGAGTACGCTGAGCGGCTGTGTTTAGAGATTGTGCTCTCGGCCCAAGCCGCCGGGGCAGACATGCTCAACTATGTGACGGTCACTCAGCTTCAGCAAGCGGGTCAGCGGATTACTCACCTGACCTGTGAGGACGGCCTGACTGGGGAAACCTTCACAGTTAAAGGTCACGATAAAACGGTGGTGATCAACACAGCAGGCCCCTGGGTAGATGAGGTTTGTCGGCGGACTCAGGCCAGTGATATGCCCGCTACCATTGCCAAGACTCGTAAAATTGGGGGCACCAAAGGGAGCCACATCGTCGTGGAGCGATTCCCCGGTGCCCCTGACTCTGCCCTCTATGTCGAAGCCCTCACCGACGGGCGACCCTTTTTTATCTTGCCCTGGCTGGGCAGGTGTCTGATTGGCACCACCGATCTGCGGTTTGACGGCGATCTCGATCGGGTCAAGGCCAACAACGACGAAGTTGATTACTTAATTCAAGAAACGAATCGGGTGATTCCGTCGGCGCAGCTGACCCGACAGTCGGTGAAGTTCACCTACTCTGGAGTACGACCGCTGCCCTATGCCGAAGGCAAGAAAACCAGTAGCATCACTCGCAGTCACGTTCTCTATGACCACGCTGAAGAAGGGGTGGATAATCTGATTTCTTTGGTGGGTGGTAAGCTCACCACCCATCGTCAGGTGGGTGAAGAGATGGTAGACGCTGTTTGTCGCAAGCAGCAGCGCCAAGCCCAGCTCAGCCCCACCCGGCAGGCTCCCTTGCCCGGCGCGATGAAACCTACCGATGAGCGAATTTTAGCCGCGATCGCAACCTACACAGGGACCGTGAGTCGTGAAGTCATGGATCACCTCTTCAGCCTCTACGGCGCACGGGCGGTTGAGGTGATGCAGTTAATTCACGAAACGCCTGCTCTAGCAGAGCCGATTGTGCCCGACCTGCTGGATGTTAAAGCCCAAGTTGTTTATGCGGTTCGTTCAGAAATGGCCCATACCCTGCTTGACATCTGTCGACGTCGCACGGCGGTCTCGATGCAAGGTGACTATGGTCGGCAGGCGGCTCGGGTAGTGGCGAATACCCTCCGGGAGTATTGCGGTTGGTCAGAGGAGCAGTGCGATCGCAACCTGGCTGACTACACCACCTACATGGCCGAAAATTGCATCCCCGACTATCAGCTGGTCGAGGCGGAGTCGGAGGAGCGGGCTGAAGTGCCGGTGTAAAAAAGGGCGAAAGAAGGGACAAGTACCTGATGTCGGACCGCAGGGCAACCACAAAGGACTGCCCCTACGGATAACCGATGATCCAATCTAAAATTCTCTAAAATCCGAAATTCCCCGTATAACCCTTCGGGTATGGCTAACGCTAGCGCCTTTCGCCCTGACCCCTTCGCCCTCCGGTAATACTTCCGGTAATACTATTGAGATACCTACATTTATCGAACTCCCCATGGTGACTACCCCGATCTCCGCCCCCGCCCAATCCATACCGCTTGCTGAGGCCCTTCAGCAGACAGGTAGTGTCACGGTTTTGGGGGCCGGGGCCTGGGGCACGGCGCTGGCGAAGCTGGCGCTCTCCAACGGCAATCAGGTGCAGATTTGGTCGCGGCGGGGGCCGATCAGCCTGACATCGGCGGTGACGGGCGCAGATATTGTGCTGTCGGCGATTTCAATGAAAGGGGTCTCGTCTCTGGCGCAACAGCTCAAGGGGGCCGATTTGCCTGAGTCCACGATTATAGTCACTGCCACCAAGGGGTTAGACCCTGAGACCACCCGGACGCCGTCCCAGATTTATCAAGACACGTTTCCCAACAATTCAGTCGTGGTCCTCTCAGGGCCTAATCTGTCTAAAGAAATTGAAAAAGGCTTGCCTGCTGCCACGGTGGTCGCCGGGACTGACCCGGTGGCGACGGAGCGGGTGCAACAGGTCTATGCGTCAGAAACGTTTCGGGTGTATACCAGCCCTGACCCGCTGGGGGCAGAGCTAGGGGGCACGCTTAAGAATGTGGTTGCGATCGCAGTCGGCGTCTGCGAAGGGCTCAACCTCGGCGCTAATGCGCGAGCGGCCCTGATGACCCGCTCTATCCCCGAAGTGATTCGCATTGGCACCCATTTGGGGGCTCAGGCCGATACTTTCTTTGGCCTGTCTGGCCTGGGGGATATGCTGGCAACTTGCACCAGTTCCCTAAGCCGAAACTATCGGGTGGGCTACGGCCTGGCCCAGGGTAAACCCCTCGATCAAATTTTAGAAGAGCTGGGCAGCACCGCCGAAGGGGTCAATACGGCCCACGTCCTGGTAGACATTGCCAACCGCGAAGGCATCCCCATCCCGATTTCACGCCAGGTGCATCGCTTGCTCAACGGGGCGATCACCCCTCAAGAAGCCGTCGAAGCCTTGATGGAGAGAGACCTGAAACCTGAAGCCTGCGACTTGATCGATCATCGGTAGCGAATGAGACTCAGGATAATCAATCAGGCAAGGTTATCTCACTGGATGAGCGTGAACCCGGTGGTGATTAGTATCTGTGATAAAAAGCAATTCTCCATTACAGCTCAGGTCAGTGGGTTCGGAGAGCTGGTCGGATGTGCTGACGGTTTGGCAGTTACGGGTCACCAGATCTAATCTTTTGAGCTTGTGATTATAGGTATCTGTAATCCAGAGGTGGTTGGCTGTCCCCAGGGTGAGGCCCAACGGGTGCTGTAGCCTGACCGCGTCGCCGATGCCGTCGCGATCGCCAAAGTCAAATAGGGCACCGCTGCCGCACAGGGTTTCAACGGTTGGATGTTTGCCCAAGTGAACCTGTCGAATACAGCTGGTCTCGCTGTCGGCGACATAGAGATGCTGGCCATCGGTAGCGAGACTGCTGGGCTGGGCAAAGGCTGCCACGGTGCGATCACCATCCACACAGTCCTCAGCGCCCGTTCCTAAATAGGTCGCCAGGTGACCGGTGGCGAGATCCAGCGTCCAGATCTGATGCGCCCCGGCCATGGCGATGTAGAGAACCTGATCAATTTTGACTACATCCCAGGGGGCATTTAGTGGGGTCTGGGTGGTGAGGCCACAGTGGGGAAAAATAGCCCGGTTTTGATCACCGTTGCCTGCCAGGGTCGTCACCGTCTGGGTTGAGAAATCCACCTGGCGAAGACAGTGGTTGCCGGTGTCAGCAACGTAAAGCTGCTGGAGGATGCTATCCCAGAGCAGGCCGTGAGGCTGATTAAATTGAGTTTCGGCGAAATGTCCATTTTTAAGCCCGGGCGTTCCCTGGCCGACGGTGGTTTGAAACTTTCCGTCTAAACCTGTGATAACGATACGATGGTGCCCAGTATCGGCAATAAAAAGCTGATGCCCATGGGCGTCAATGCCGGTGGGATAGCTTAAAGCGCTTTGGGGTTGGAGCGTTTGGGTAAGGGATGGGGACTGGGTAGGGGACTGGGGCAACAATGGATCGATAATGGCGCTCAAGAAGTTGAGATCGCGCTCCCCCACCACCTGCTTAACGATATAACCGTCGGGGTCAATAAACACCAGCGTTGGCCAGGCTTTGATGGCGTAGGCCTGCCAGAGCTGCAAGTCGATGTCTACGATGACCGGATGGGTGATGTTGTGCTTTGCGATCGCATGGCGAATAGACTCAAAGCACTGCTCTGTTGAAAACTTGCCTGCATGGATGCCAATGATAGTCAGGGCACCCCCATAACGATGCTCAATGGCTTTTAGGGTGGGCAGCAGGTTAATACAGTTGATGCAGCCATAGGTCCAAAAATCGAGTAAAACGACACGTCCCTTGAGATTGGTCAGGGAGATCGGGGTTGGCGTATTTAGCCAGGGCAAAGCGGCGGGCAGTTTAGGCGGTCGAACCTTACTCATTGCCCTTGTTTATCCCTCCACGCTTCTAGAGAACGCTGGCGATATTGGCGGAGGCGCTGCCACACATCATCCAAATCGGGCTCTGATTGTTCGTTGGATTGAGTCGCTGTAGAGGCCGGTTCTTTAGGGGGGCGTTTTGGGGCATTTGCGTCGCTCTCTTCATCTTCTAGCAAATCTTCATCCTCTAGCGAATCCTTATCTTCTAGCAAATCTTCGCTATCCAGGGCGTTTTCAGAGGGAGTCTTTGGCTCATTTTCTAGGGCATTTTTCTGAGCGGATTCCTCAAGCAAATCGACAATATCCGGTACCTGATCCTCCTCCAGTGGGAAATCCCCCTGTTCTAATTCTATGAATGGCTCTAGAGGGGTTGCATCGCTATTGATTGGCGCTTCAGACGGTTGAACAGTCTCTGTAGGTGGTAAGGGGGGGACGGTCTGAACGGTTGGTTTATCAGGGGCACTGCCTTTGAGACGTTCAGACAACCTTTGCAAAAAGTCACGAACGTTCTGGCTGGTTTCTTCAAGGAAGGAGGGGTGTGCTCTCTGCTCAGTTTTTGACTCAAGTTCTGACTTGTCCTGGTCAACTGTAATAGTGCGTTCAGGTTCAGCGGTGTCTGAGATGCCTGATTCTGGTTCAGTCGTTTCTGGTTCAGTCGCTTCTGGCTCGGCGTCTTCTAGTTCAGTGGTTTCTGACTCAGCAGTTTCAGGCTTAGCTATGTCTGGTACGACCGATTCGGGAGCACTTGTTTCTGGCTCAGTGACTTCTGGCTCAGTGGCTTCTGGTTCAGTGGCTTTTGGTTCAGTGGCTTTTGGTTCAGTGGCTTCTGGTTCAGCTACTGCCGGTTCAAGAGGCTCCGGTTTGACCGCTTCAGGGGTAGCCTTGATTTCGGGGATGGTTTCTAGGGGGGTGGGTTGAGGTACTGATTGATCACTCAGTGTGGGGGCGCTCTCAGGTGTTGACTCTAACTCGGATGTCGGTTCAGTCTCGAGTGCCGGTTTTGGAGGCACATAGTTAGGGTCAACAACGCTGCCGACCTGCTCAAGACTCAGCTCGCCGCGCACCAGTTTGGCAAGGGGATCATCTCCGCCGGGTTGATAGGTAATCAGCCGCGCGGTGTTATTAAACTGATTGGGGATAGGATTGCCGTCGGGGTCAATCAACTCGAGCTGCACCCAGTTGCGACCCGGCTTAAATCCTGTTAGGTAAATCGGCTCCCAGGTATCCAAAAGATTCGAATTGCCGTTAACCGTATAGCGCACGCGCCAATCTGTCAGGCTACCGCTCTCTTTAGCGATCATGTGCAGCGGCGCATCGGTCAGATAAAAGTCCAACACGATCGGCTCTGCCCCATAAGTGCCATTGGGGCGGCTGTAGGTAAGTAGCGGTTCACCCACTGTGGGCCGATGTTCATTTGTTTTTGTAAAGACGTGGAAGGTCGTTTGGGCGTAGGCTCCGTCATTTTTAAAGCTTTCGTGCCAGGGACGAGAGGCAAATACTCGCAGCGTATGGGTGCCGGGGGTGAGCGCGTCAAATATTAGCGGAGTAGTCAAGTCATAAACCGGCTTATAAGGCTGATTATCGAGAATGACATGCAGGTGAGGCCCCAGGCCCCAGGTTTCATCCTTATATATAGATAAATCTTGGAGCTTAAAGCGAACACTCACTGAGGTGTCTTGCAAAACCTCATCGGGTCGGGGGCTGAGGATGGTAAGTTGGGGCTGATTGTTGTCAAACCATGGGGCGAGCTCAGCCAATATTGCTGGGGGTTCGACAACCTTGACTCGACTTGACCTAGGTCTGGCCGCAGCACTCTCTGCGTTTGGGGACTCTGTCACGGTTTGATTGCCACAACCGCTCAGGCCAATGCTCAACCAACCACAAAGTAGAATCAGCCCCAGCTTCATCCAGCCTGTCTTCAAAACCTTGAAAATCAACATATAGTCCTGGTTTTGCGCTTGCCACCATACCGGACTATAGCCGATTGCCGATCTTCAATTAAATGGGAGGCCCTCAGGAAATTAATTTAATTTTACATATCTTTGAAATTAATAATGCTCATCTCAAAACAATGCTTTGCTGCTCAAGGATTGAGAAAAGTTATTGTTATCCCTGAGAAAACCTATTTAAATCCTTGTAATCATCAGGAAAATGGTTACTTATGAAACATTTTGTTCCGGATATTGAGAATTGTTAATATCCGACCTGTATGACTTCAATTCTATGCATTGCTTTTCGGCGCAATCCTCGCCGCGTCAGGATTCCCAGAGCTTGAATTATTGTTAACTGCGGTGAAACGCGGTCAGGATGCAAGTCTATAATGCTCAAGAGCATTCCTATTGCCGAGATCCTAAAGTTCTCCTAAGCAGCGTTGCAGAAATGTAAACCTGCTACAGGGTTTAACTGATTAGATTTGATGGCTTGACGCTTGGATAGAGGATTGCGTTCTTTGTCTAGAGAGAGGAGAGTCTCCATGACAACTACCCCCCGCGAGCGGGAGGCAAAGGTCAAGGTGACGGTTGATGAAAATCCGGTCCCCGTTTCTTTCGAGAAATGGGCGAAGCCAGGACACTTCGATCGAACCTTAGCCCGAGGTCCCAAAACCACCACCTGGATTTGGAATCTCCATGCCGACGCTCACGATTTTGATAGTCATACCAGTGACTTAGAAGATATCTCGCGCAAAATTTTTAGCGCGCACTTCGGTCATTTGGCCGTCGTATTCATTTGGTTGAGCGGCATGTATTTTCATGGCGCTCGGTTTTCTAACTTTGAAGCTTGGTTAGCAGACCCCATTAACATCAAGCCTAGTGCTCAGGTCGTTTGGCCCATTTTTG
>JBCDDJ010000058.1:0-20828 GCA_039180385.1 Cyanobacteria bacterium P01_G01_bin.38
TTAGCATGACTCCACAGAGAGCAACCAAGACACACAAGGCCAGCCCCACCTTCTCACCACCCACTACCCATCTCCCACTACCCATCTCCCCTCCCCCCTTGACTCTCCCCCAAGGGCAGGGTGTGTAATCAAGGTGTCAGCAGTTTAATCGTGTCATGACCCTCTACAAAATCAGTGCCTTCTCAAGACTGGGGCAAGTCTCCATCAAGGCCCTGCGGCTTTACGACCAGCGTGGCCTGCTCACTCCTGCCCAGGTCGATGCCGAGACCGGCTATCGCTATTACAAGATTGAGCAACTGCCACGCTTGCATCGCATCCTGGCCCTCAAAGCCATGGGGCTCTCGCTGGAGCAGATTGGTCAATTGCTCAACGACAACCTGTCGCTCAGTCAGATGCAGGCTATGTTGCGGCTCAAACAAACCGAGCTGCAACAACAGCTTGTAGAAGGACAACACCGTCTGACTGCTGTCAATGCACACTTACGCTACCTCCAGGAGGAACAAACCATGCCCGATTACGAAGTTATCCTCAAACCAGTCGAAGTCATTCCCCATGCGGCCTCAATTCGAGACACTATCCCCGCCTATAACACCGTCGGTCAACTCTTCAAGGAACTGATAGCCTATCTCGGTCAAAACAATGCCCAACCCCAGGGCTTCTGCGCTGCCATCTGGCACGATCCTGAATACACAGAAAAAGATGTTGATGCCGAGGCTATTATTGTGCTTCCTGAAACGCTCAAGGGGAATGAGCGCATCCAGGTCAAGTCTTTGCCAGCGGTGGATACAGTCGCAGCTATCATCCATCGCGGCACCTACAGCACCCTCAACCAGGCTTACGGTGCCATCATGCAATGGATCGAAGCCAACAACTATCAGATTGTTGGCTCCAACCGCGAAATTTATCTCCAGGGCGGCGCTGAGCAAGACAACCCCGATTACATTACCGAAATTCAGTTTCCGGTCATGAAAGCTGCATAAATAGGCGATTCTAAAGGGGCTGTTAGTGTATCAATCTAAGTAGCGCGTTACCGCAGCGCTGTATGCCTGGTAAGGTTTGACCCCGGTCAGGGTTTCCACCAGCTCACCGTCTTTAAAGAACATGACCGCTGGCATCCCTTTAAGCCCAAACCGCTTAGGGACCTGCTTGTTGGCATCGTAGTCTATCTTCATCACATTAGCGCGATCGCCGTAGGCATCTGCCAGCTGATCGATCAACGGGGTGACCAGCTTGCAAGAGCCACACCACGATGCCATGCAATCTACGACCAGCAGCGATTCTTTGGCTAACAGTGAATTGAGTTCTGCTTCGTCTTTAATCAAGCGGGCCGCTCCGGTTTCCTCTTCGCCCAAAGCTGTCAATGCCTGAGTGACTTCAGCTGTAGATAGGCTGGCGTTGAGGGTGGTGAGTTGCGATCGCTGCTGATAATACTCAATTAAAGGCGCGGTCTCTTCCTGATGGCGGGCCAAACGGCGGCGAATGGCCGAAATGGATTGCTCTGGCTTCTGATCAACCAGCCGGTTGATCAGAAGCCCCGTCATCGCCTTCAAATAAACCGCCGTTGGAGCCGGTTGCCCCACGGCTGACAACCACTTGTCTAGGTCTTCAGCTTGGGCAAGCGTGCGTGGAAACCCATCCAACACCCATCCCTTTAGCATCACATCGGGCTGCTCAAACCGCCTTCGAAACAGCTTCATCACTAAAGGCTCCGGCACCAGCTCTCCTGCGTCCACATATGGGCGAACCTCAAGGCCGAGCCCAGCCCCTTTGGCGATGGCCGCTTGAACCAGCTGCCCCATAGACACCTGGGGAATATGCCAGTGCTCAGCCAGTGCGATCGCCTGCGCCTTAACCCCCACACCCGGAGGGCCTAAAAGGATAAATTGCTTAAATTTCATCGAATAAACCCTGATAAATCATAAATTGGGTTGCCTTGCCCCATAGATAAACAAAAATAAAAACCTGTAAATAGTATCTTTTACGGGTCTGCTAGGCTGTCATTTTTATGTAAATTCTTTTAGATTTGGGCGAAAGTCGAACGACGATGCTTACCTGACGCAAGGACCCAACCCCCTACTGCTGGTGAGTAGCTGCGGACGTGACACTAGCCCGAGACGCCATTTGGAATGTAGAGCTTGGTCTCAAGTAGTAGAATTCCAGCGAACATTATCCAGGCTAATCAACCATAGACGGATTATACGTAACCAAGACGCCGGAGATAACCGACGATACCGAGATTCCGTAGCTGTATGTCACCCAGCAAGACGCCGCTCAATCTAGCTCGGTGAACGGCAGTGTCTCTGATTCACGAGCTGCCCAACGGAAGCGAGCTTGGCTGTAATTGATTGTGATGTTGACTCTACAACAGGATGGGTCGAGCAGATAGTTCATCTGCTCGACCCAAACGGGGAGTAACTTAACTACCCAAGATATATTCAACAGCTATGGCTTAGACCAACTTAAACGCACCGCTGTTAAGGTTGAGATTACTGGTTCCTCGAATAACCGCAATCAACTCATCTTTTTGTCCAGCACCATTGTCTATAAACAAGGCTTGCCCACTGTCTACGCCCTTTGGAGAAGACCCCAAGCGATAGTCATGCTGAGCGCTGAGTTGGATGGCATCGCCTTGACCTACCTTCAGATCGGTGATCACCGCATAGTTTATTGAGCCCACCGTTTTTGAATTGCCATCATTATACAAGGCCCCATCTTTGTTGCCTAAGATAAACAGATCGCGACCCTTGCCGCCAGTCATGATATCTTTCTCCCTTGACCGATTTCGCCAAGCGCCCTGTAACCGGTCATTACCGTCTCCCCCAACGAGCTGATCCGCCCCCCAGCCCCCATACACCGAATCATTCCCCGATCCGCCCAGGATTCGATCGTTGCCCTGATTACCGTAGAGTTTATCGTTACCCCCTTTGCCATTAATGAGATCGTTGCCCGCTTTGCCAAGGACGCGTTGACCTTTGCTCCCCCCAACCAGTTTGTCAGCCCGACTTGTCCCTTGAATGACAGCAGCATTGTTCGAGGGTAAGGTCGGGGTGGGCTTTGGAGTCGGAGTGGGCTTGGGTTTAGGGGTGGGTGCTTCAAGGGTACCCTTGCCAAATACCTGGGTCCAATAGCTATTGTAGTTGGTGCTACCCGTGTCATTTTCTAAGAAGTAATAACCCAGTCCAATCTCGTTGTAGTTGGCGTTGAGCATGTTGGCTCGGTGACCGGGGCTATTAATCCAGCCATCGACGACAGCTTTGGCAGATCGATAGCCAGCCGCAATATTTTCTCCGACAGTTCCAGATTCATAGCCTGCTTTTTGGGCACGATCCCAGGGTCGGGACCCATCCTTGCCCGTGTGGGAAAAAAAGTCTTGCTTCGCCATATTTGCGGTATGCTGATCAGCAGCTTTTTCCAGGCTCTGATCAAGGACGAGCGCTTTCAATCCGTTCTTCTGACGGAATTCATTGGTGAGTTTAAGGACTTCTTGTTCAAATGCGTTGTTTTGCATAATCTTCTTTTCTAAAAAACAAACAGGCTACAGGTAGTGTTTGTCACCCTGAGAAGATCGCAGGCGAATTTTTAACCTAGCAGTTTCTTAGATAGCTAGAGTCTCTCTTGGCGTTGAGATGACATGATCAGGCTGTATCTGTTATCCCCCACCCTCAAAAAAAGTTCACTGATTCGCGGGCAAGATGACGCAATTTCTAGCTTTGAACACACTTATGCAGGATGGGCTATCGGCGTAATCACATGCATGCGATCGCGCTGCTGTTCTTCTAAAGCGATACTATTCAGGGTCAATCAGATGCGTCGCAGACGACGGGGAACTTTCACTGATTGGGTTAGCATCAAGTCCACGCTGGCACTATCCGGGTTTCTAGGTTGCCCTTGCAAAAAAGATCAAGTTTGAAAACTTGGCAGGGCTGAATTCCTGATGCAGAGATGAAAAATTTAACGCCATGCTTTACGCTTCAGATTGAAAATCGCACACATTCTTCATGGCAGTTCGCACCTGGAGTGATCATAGAAACTCGATTTGGAGATGTCAATGCTTTTAGCTCATTAAATTAGCAATTTTCGGACTCTCGGACGGCTATAAGCATCTCGATCAAAGGGGTTTAGATGTCTTTAAAGATGTAAAGCGTGCGGGTTTGAGCCCTAAATATGGACAACCCTGATAAACGAATGTGTTGACTGTGATCGGATTGAAGTGTGTGCTAAGGTGATGTGCCAATTTAGAGGTTGGCACAAACGCTGCATGCGCCTAGATTAGCAACTGCTGCGCCTAGTCAAACTCACCCAGAGTAACACACGCCCACTTAAGCCAGGGCCGTTTCTTTGTCTTAGGTTGACCTCAAGGGTGCTGGTTTCTCCAAGACAGCCTTCAAATTTAGGAGCGATAGGGTACGACTACTCTCTTGTTCAGAGACGACGGCTATATGACTAATCCAGGATCGTCTCGGGGCAGTGCGATCGCCTGCTGATACGGGTTGAAAGGTGGTGAGGGGTAGCTCGAGCAAATCGGGGGGGGTATCTAAGGCAATCCCCCAAAGTGTTTCGTGCGCACTGCGCAACACAAGTAAGAACGACGCTTGGCCCGGTCGTGTCATATCAGCCTCTAGCCCAAATATTTTGCTCAAATCTAAAAGTTGAATGGTATGAGCCCCCAGTTTTACCATGCATAGCGTGATCAGCCCGCCCTTATCTGAGGGAGGGCAGTTGACAACTTTTAAGACCTTGCCCATGGGTAGGGCAAACCAATGATCCGCTACTTTAAAGGTGATGAATCTCTCAATCTTCGATGTGTTGTTATCCACGAACGCCCTCCGATATATCTTACAAATTAGTTTTAGGGTTTTGTGTTAAAGGCTTTGTCCCAAAGCATTCGTCAAGGTTGCTAATAATTTGGGGGGCAAATAGGGTTTGGTCAGATAGTTAGTTGCGCCTAGCGCCTGGGCCAGCTGTCGATGTTTTGCACTGGTGCGAGAGGTCAACATAATGGTAGGAATTGCCGCAATCTCCGGGGTTTGTTGTCGGGCTTTCAAAAACTCAAAGCCGTTCATTCCAGGCATTTCAAGATCGCATAGGATCGCGGCTACATCAGCTTGCTGTAACTTTTGCAGTGCTTCAGCTCCATCTTTTGCCTGGATGACCCAATATCCTGCTTTTTGTAGGGTTTCTCCCAAGGTGTTGCGCACGGTAATTGAGTCGTCCACGATCAAAATCGATTGCTTGGCCAAAATGGACTGCTTGATCACGGTCTGAGACTGTGATGGGTCAGGGGATACCGGCACATCCTGATCATGAGCTGTTTTGTCCGCATACCCAGAAAGTTCCTGAAGGATTTTGAGCACCAGGGCAGTGCCGTCAATCACGAGCCCGAGGCGACCATCGGGGAGAATGCTACAGCCATAAACATAGGTTGGTGTTGCCGATAGGTTCCCCAGGGAACGAATCACCAGTTCCTGTTCTCCGATTAGCTGATCAACCTCTAACCCCACTAGACGCTTTTGATAGCGCATCACCACAATGGGGCAGGTCTGTTCTGAGGGCTGATGGGTCGTCTGCCCATGGGGCTTAGGCAGCGACGCATGATAGGTGAGCGCCGTTGAGAGCGAGATGATAGGAATCAGCGCTTCTTTTTCCTCTATCCGCAAGCTTAAGACCTTTTTATCGTTTTGAATATTGACCTGCTCAGGCCGTGGCATCAAAATTTGTTCAATAGTATCTGTCATCAGGGCGTATAGCTTCTCGTCTGTCTGACAGAGCAGGAGTTTAGCAATACTCAAGTTTGCCGGCATCTTGAGCGTAAAACAAGTGCCCTGCTGGGGCTGATGGGTCACCGTTACTGTCCCCCCCAGCGTTTTTATTTGAGTCCTCACAGCGTCTAGGCCAACCCCCCGCCCTGACAGCTCATTGACTTGAGACACCGTGGATAGATCGGGCTCAAAAATCAACTCGCTGATTTGGGCTGGCGTTAACTGCTGGGCCTCTTCTGAGGTAAGCAGCAGATTGTCGATCGCTTTTTGCCGAATTGCCTCAAGGTTTAAACCTTGTCCATTATCTTGGATTTGAATGACGAGATATCGACCTTCTTGCCTGGCAGATAGCTGAATCTCGCCCTTGTCAGGTTTGCCTTGCTGTTGGCGGATCTCAGGTGTCTCAATGCCATGGTCAAAGGCGTTGCGCACCAGGTGTAAGAGGGGGTCATAAAGCTTATCTACAATGGCTTTATCAACGAGCACATCACTCCCGTGAATATTCAGTACCACGGGTTTAGCGTGTTGTTCAGAGAGTCGGTTCAGCACCTGGTGGAATCGCTGTAGCAAGTTTCCGATCGGCTGCATTCTGATCTCTAAAAGGGTTTCGCGCAGATCGCCCACTAGCCGAGTTTGCTTTTCTAAGGTTTGGCTACTTTGGCGGACAAAGAGTTCAACAGCTTCAGCACTTTCCATCTGCTGAACCATCGTCTCTAACGATGCCTGGACAAGTAGCTGCTGCTCGCTGTAGTGATCTAGCTCTAGGGAATCAAACGGTTGGTCAGTTGAGGGCAGTGCGGTGAGCGGGATGGCCGCTGATGTTTTTAGGGTTTGGTGCTGCAACTTGTTTAACTGCTGCTGCTGTTGGGCTAGACGGGTTAGCAGAGTTCTCATCGCAGCCGTCACGCTCTCATTGTAGAGGGCCTGACGGTTTTGTTGAGTCAAGAGCTCTCCAATGGTGTGATTGAGATGTTCTAGATGATGGATAGATACCCGCAAAGTCGCTTCCCTGGGGAGAGCACTTGAGTTTAAGGGGGCTGCCGGGGGTGGCTTTGGCTGGGGTAGCTTGTCGGTCGGCTGGCTAGATACAGCCTGGCTAGGCGGTTGGGCAGTTGGCTGGGCAGGTAGTTGGTCAGCGGGCGGCAGGTGCGCTGCTGCGACTTCAGGGAGTGCCAGGGCCGCTGCCGCCTCCCAAATGCTTTCGGGGGTTGGCTCCGCTGCCGCTGGGCCATTGACAGGGTCTATCAGTCCTGTTGAGGTTAAAGCTTGCTGAGGGCGAGGCTTTGAGGTTGCTGTGGGCGCGCTGTGGATGGGTTGATTGAGGCGCTGCCATAATCTGCGAAACCATCCAGATTTAGATTTTTTATGGGGTTTACGGACCTTTGTTTTAGCCGACTTGCCCGGCTTTTTAAGGCTAGAGGGTATGTTTTTGGGGGTAGATTTTTTGCTAGAGGGTGCGCTAAATTTTTTGAGCGCTGGGCTGGGTGCCCCCCCCTGGGTGCGGTCTCCTTGCAGTACGCTGACTTGACCCGCGCGGTAGTCGGCTAGCGCCGCGATCGCAATTTGAACCACTTGCTCGGGCTGTTTGTCCAGGGCCTCTAGGGTGACCTGGGCAATTTCTCCAAACCCGGGGAGGTGCAAGGACTCTGCTAACCCAGAAAAGGCGTCTGCCTGGGACTGTAAAAGCGCCTTTAAAGTGTCTGGTTCAGGTGTTTTAAGGGCCTCTTCTAGGTCGTTGAGTCGCTGGGCGACCCCCATCTCAAAAATAGATTGGGTCATATCAAACCCAAGCTCGGCTGAGGTGGGTAGGTAGCCGTCTTGACCAAACTGATCGCCCAGGTTTTCTTGTAGTCGTGTGACGATCCCCGCCATTCGATCCAAGATGCCTGACTGATCAATGTGGGCGTCTGTTAGCTGAGCTGAGAGCAGCAGCTGTAAACAGTCATAGGCCTCAAAAATTAGCCCTTCCACAGCAGGGGTCAGCGTTGCGCCTGGGGCACATAAAGCCTTAAACGCATCCTCTAGGGAATGGGTCGTGGTTTTGATGGCATCTAGACCTACGCTGGCGGCGGCTCCCTTGAGGGTATGCGCCGTCCGCATCAAACTGTGCATTTTAGAGACACTGAAGTCTTGACGCAGGGTTTGGAGCTCATGGTCTATTTGCTGAAGCAGCTCAGAGGCTTCTTGCAAAAAGTAAGCTGGCACCTGCTGTGGAATTGCGGGATCAGAAGTCATGATGGGTTACAAATGGGCTTGGGTCGGCACAGAAGAGGGTGGCATTGCTGATCCTCGGGATGACTTTAGCTGTGAGAGGCCGCTAAATAGCGACGACTATAGACCAGCTCATCCCCTAAATCAGCAATCGCAGGACGGTTTGACAGTTTTAGGTGGATGCGAGATTAGCTGACCTTAAACTTGCCGGTACTTGCCTGGAGTGCCTCAGCTGTTGCCAGCAGCTGGTGGATAGACTGGGTCAGTTGCTCTGACTTTTTAGAGGTTTGTTTGGCAATTTCAGTCGCTTCTGTCACGGTGACAGCCACATCTTTAAATTCAGCGGCCTGTTTGTGGGTGGTTTGGGTAATGCCCTGGATCAAACCACTAATCTGGCCAGTAACTTCTACAATCGCCGTCAGATTTTGACGAGCATCGGTCACCAGATGAGTGCCTTCTGCCACCTGTTGAATGCCGGTTTCCATGGCGGTTGAGACTTCTGCGGTGTTGATTTGAATCTCTTGGACCAATTGCTCAATCTCGGTCGCGGCTTCTGCCGACTGACGGGCAAGGGACCGGACCTCGTCGGCGACGACGGCAAATCCTCGACCATACTTACCGGCACGGGTCGCCTCAATCGAGGCATTTAAGGAGAGCAGCTGGGTTTGGGTAGTAAAGTGACTGATCAAGCTGACAATCTTAGACACCTTTTGCGATGATTCGCTGAGCTGCTTGATTCGCTGGTTAGTGTCGGCCACAGTAGAGCGAATCGCCATGATGCCATCGACGGTGCGGTTCATGGCCGTGTCTCCGACTTTCACGGTTTGATTGGCCTGCTGTACGGCGGCCTCTACACGTTGGGCATCGTCAACCACGATGTCAGTGGAGCTCATGATTTCTTGGACACGCTTGAGGGTTTGTGCCAGGGAGTTGGCTTGTTGTTGAGCTTCTGTATTGAGTGATTTGACCGAGGCTTCACTGAGCTGAGAGGTCTGACCGACCTGACCAGCCGCTTGTTGCACTTCCGAGACGATTCTCTGGAGACTCTGTAGCGTATTGTTATAGGCACTGGCGACGGTGCCCACCTCGGTTTCTGTGACCGGGGCTCGCACGGTCAGGTCCCCTTCTAAGGCGGGGCGAACTTCTGTCAGCAACTGCATCACCTGCCGCTGTAACAGTTCCTTAGATTCTTTTTCCCGCTTGACTGTGGCTTCTAGGGCGATATTTTTTTCCTGGAGCTGTTCTAAATAGTCAGCCTGCTGTAATGCCAGGTTAAGTTGGGTGCCAATGCGATGGGCAAACTCTATTTCTAGGTCTTGCCATTCGCGAGGCCCCTGGCACTGATGAATGGCGAATAGCCCCCAGAGTATCTCGCCTTTCATCAAGGGGATCACGAGGCTGGCCCGGACTTGTAACTCGGCTAGTAGCTCGACTAAGCAATCGGGAAGATCAAGGGCGTTAACATCATTGACGACCCAGTAACGCCCTTTTTGATAGTTTTCTGCCTGACCGTTAGCAAAGCATTTGTCTTGTATCCGATTGGCCATCGCCGATCGGACGCCCTTGGCCACATCTTCTACTACAAACTCACCGACGCTATAATTGGTGGCTGGATCAAATTGGTACATGCCAACCCGATCAGCCTGGAGCATCTCACGAATGTCGCGGGCTACTGTTCTCAGGGTTTGGGGAAGATCGATTGTTTTGCGTAAACGGTCAATAATTTTGCTAATCAGCTGTTCTTGCTGGGTGGTTAGGGCTAACCGTTTCAGGTAATCTGCTTGTTGTATGGCAGTGCCGACCTGCAAGCCAATCTGTTTCAGTGCATTAATCTCAGCTTCAGCCCACGAGCGGGGTGCCCCATTTTGATAGGCACTGAGTACACCCCAGAGTTGACCTTTATTAAAGATGGGCACTGACACATAGGCATTGATGCCAAATTCCTCAAAGATTTCAATCTCTAATTGTAGATGATCGGCAGCATAGATGTTGTTAACCACTAAGCTTTCTTTATTGCGATAGGGGCCTCCCTGGGTTTCTTGTAAATCAGTCTTCGGCCAAATTGCCTTTAAATTGTCTGTTAAGTCTTCATTTGCCTGACTTTTTGTCCTTGATTCAGAGAGGAGTTCAGAACTCCAGTCAGGATTGAATCGATGGAAAGCGACGCGATCGCACTTCAGCAGTTGCCGCACTGCTCGCTGGGTGACTTTCAAAATCTGCTCAGTTTCCTGGGCTTGCAAAATTTGTGGAATAATTTCGGAAACCGAACGACCAATCTGAGCCGCTTGGGTCATCTGGGCCGATTGCGCTTGCAGTTGGGCGACATAATCGGCTCCTTTTAGGCTGGCTTCCATCTCGCGACTGATGTCTTGTAAAACCTTGACATCACTCTCTAGCCAATGACGTGGCCCACTGTGTTGAAAGGCACTTAGCAAACCCCAAAGCTTACCTTCCTGTCTAATCGCAACGATCAAGAAAGATTTAACCCCAAAATGCTCTAGGGTTTGAATATGGCATTCACTCAACCCAGCTGTATAAATATCATCTGCCAGAAAAGGTTGCTCAGTATTGCGGAACCGGCCCCCTTGGTTTTCTTGAACATAGGTATCTTCCCAGGCACTTCCGACCAGGGAGGGCCACCCACCAGAGCCAGCTTCATAGATAAAGTCACCGAAATAGTCTGGGCGAAATTTGTAAATACAAACGCGCTCCACATTGAGAAGATTTCGGACCTCTTGCACAGCGGTTTGATAAATCTTTTCAGCGTAGGCGGTATTGCTAATTTTGTTGATGATTTCAGGCAGCGCTTCCTGGTTTTCGGAGGCTCTGGCCATCTCTTCCATGAGTTCTATC
The DNA here is from genome assembly GCA_039180385.1 of Cyanobacteria bacterium P01_G01_bin.38. Taxonomy (GTDB): domain Bacteria; phylum Cyanobacteriota; class Cyanobacteriia; order Phormidesmidales; family Phormidesmidaceae; genus SIO4C1. The sequence continues at coordinate 10,824 of JBCDDJ010000058.1, forward strand.
CGATGCAGGCTCACGCCGACAAGATTGCCAATTTGGGATAGTAATTTAATTTCATTGGGGGTCCAATATCGAGCCCCGCTGTGCTGATAGGCCCCTAGCAAGCCCCAAAGTTTTTGCCCCTGATAAATGGCAACAATCGCGCAGGCTTTAATGTCAAAATCCATTAGATTCTCGACATGGCAGGGGGTGAGGGTCGGCGCTTTCTCAACGTCATTGACAATAAAGGGCTCAGATTGTCGAAAGATGCCGCCTGTTTGCTTTTGCAGATGGCTATCTGCCAAAACAACATCGAGCATGGAAGCCACCTGACCTACTTTTGATTCAGAGACAAACTGAAGGCTGTAGTCTTGGCGAAACTGACAAATAGCAACACGCTCGACATTGAGCAGTTTCTTGACTTCTCGGGTGACGCTCCGGAAGATGGTTTCTTGATCGGATGCCTGACGGAGCTTTTCACTCACGTTAGCAAGCAACTGTCTTTCGGCCTGAAATCGTAGTGGCTGAAGCTTAAGGACAAGTTCGGTGCCGACTTGGTAGAGGAGGGCAATCTCGGCATCGCTCCACTGACGAGGGGTTGCACAATTTTGAACGACTAACAAGCCCCATAGCTGATCGTCTAAAAAGAGGGGGAGGCTGAGGCTGGCCTGCACCTGAAAACTTTGAAAAAGTTGAACCTGATAGGCTGTAGTCGCCTCTCCTGCAATATCTTGAATGCTGACAATCGCTTGTTGCTGATAGTCTTGAGTGGTCGTTGCGCCGAAGGTTAGGGCGGCTAATGCCTGACCCAGAGTCGGACAATAGCCAGATGTGAGTGATTCAGCGATGACGGTGCCGTGGGTGGCGGATTGAAATTGATAGACCACGACCCGGTCTGCGGCAAACCGCTTGCGGAGTTCGGTGACGGTGATCTGATACAGGTTATCTAGATTGGTTGCCCGGGCCATGGCATTTGCGATCGCAAACGGGCGTCTACCTGGGCTCTGTGCAGCAAAGGGGACAGGGTCGGCGGCTAGGGAAAGCGCAGTCGCTGTCTCGGTTAAGCCCGCTGGCATGTCTTCAGGGGGCGCATGCAGTGTAATGTCCTCTGTAGGGAGGATAAACTCAGCTGAATCAAGCTCGGTCTCTTTAAGGAAAGGGGGCTCTTGAAAAGAAGTCTCTTGCTCTAGCATATTCTCAAGCTCCTCAGCGTGTTTTTCTGGGCTGGTATTGGCAACGTTTGACATAGGAAAATCTCAGTGAGTCAAAATTAAGGTTAAAAGTCGAAATGAAGCTTTAAAGGCACTGGTAAATGTGCCCAATCTGGCAAAGTCAATAGGGTGATAGAAAACCTAACTTGGATTTTGCAGTGAGCGCTCAACAATGGCGGTGGCATCTAAGACAACCCCTCTATGGTCTGGAAGATAACCCGCCACAAAAGGGGCCCATGCCGCAGGGCAAACATCTGTTTGAGGGTGAATTGACTCTGGCTCAACCAGTTCTACGTCCTCTACCTGTGATATCACTAACCCGACCGATTGTTGAGCTGACTGCACTACCATGACAACCGGCTGCTCTAGTAGTGGGTTTTGCTGCCATAGGGAGTCATCGCTCACCAAGACATTGAGATCGACCAGCCAGAGTATCTCACCCCGCCAGCTACAAACACCCAATACACAACTTGAGACTTCTGGGATTGGCAAAATTTCTGTAATCTCTAACTGTCGGACTTCAGCAATGTCTTTTAGGGGAAGTAATGTCCTGCTTTCTCCCGATAAATTAAACCGAAGGAAGCGCTGGTACGTATTGTCAGGAATAGGCTCTAAGCCAAGCGGATCGATTTGTAGAATGGATGGTTTAGAGGGACTCACTGTTGACACCATTTCAACCTCCCCTACCGCATCACAGTTTGAATCGTCTCGATGAGCTGTTGATGATCTACAGGCTTACTCAGGTAAGCATCTGCTCCGAGCATCGAGCCCCAAAGTTTGTCAGCTTCTGTGCTTTTGGTTGAGCAGATCACAACGGGAACGTCTTGGGTTTGTTCATTTGTTTTGAGATTACGACAAAATTCAAAACCACTTTGCCCTGGTAAAACAACATCTAAGAAAACCATGTCAGGCAATCGAGCTTGGAGCTTCAAGATGGCCTCTTCACTACTTTGAACACTGATAACCGTGATCCCTGACTGTTGGAGATAATCCGTTAATCGTTCTCTGTCTGTCAGGCTATCTTCTACAATTAAAGCCGTAACCATAAAACCTCTCAATTGTGTGGGTGAATTAAATCAAGACTATTCTGAAATCACAGGTTTGAACTGACGTTGACGGTGCTGGGCTAGCACTACGTCAGACTGGGGGCGAAAAGTTAAGCGTCCTCTGGACGCTGCTGCTGGGCTTTCCTGAGATCTTTAGATACCTTTTGAGCACTTTTAAGACCCGCTGTTGATTGATCGGTTTGCCCAGAAAACCCGATGCTCCGACCACTTTGGCCCGCACCCGATCAGCAATGCCATCATTGTTGGTCACGATGATAATCGGCGTATCTTTGAAGGCAGAGATTCGCCGAATCTGGGCACACACCTCATATCCATTTGCGACGGGCATCACTAAATCTAAGAAAATCAGCTGGGGTTTGAGCTCTAGTAGCTGCAGTAGGGCTTGCATGGGGTCTGCGATGTTTGTATATTGACACCCGGCTGCTTGAACAATCTGTCGCATCGCCTGGCTATCCGCCGGATTATCATCAATGTAAGCCACCATGGGCTGCCCGTGGGAGCCTGCCTTGGGTATGATTTTGTGGGGCGGGGCGGAGGAGAGTGGCTGATTTGGGGTGACAGTCCTTTGCGGTTGAGTGGCTGATATAGCAGAGGTTTGAGGGGACGGCGGAGCACCGATCGCAGATGTGGCAGCTGCTATACAATCATCTACGTCAACCACTCGGATACTCTCTTTTTGGACATGGGGTAAGACCGATAGGGTAAGTGGGAGTAGTGGTTGCTTGACCCTCAAGGCTAAATCTCTAAAACTTTGTTGGCCATCCAATAAGCCCATCAACGCCTGGAACATTGCCGGAGAGGTTTGCTCCTTTAGTTTTGTGGGTTGCTCAATGATCGGAGCTTGATTGGGTAAGATATGGCTTAAGCCTGAGCGTTGCCACTTTTCCCAGTCTTGTTGTACTTGTCTCCAGACGTGAGGGTAAACACATTGCAAACCCACGTAGGGAAACCTGGCTGGGTCTTGAGATTGGGCTTTGTAGGTCAATAGCTTTCTTGATGTCTGGAACTTTAGGCTACCCTGTTGGATAATGTCAAACAAAACCTCAGAGATACAGCCTGCCACTAGCTCAGAAAAACGCTGCCGATCAAATTTCTTGTGAATGACTAATTTGGCTAAGGCATTGTAGGTCAATTTTTGAGATGAGCGATGATTTTGTTGAATTAACTCAGGGCAGTGCTTGACGAGTTGACGATGCCAGCGGCGTTTTGGGTGCGCTTGTGTATTTGCCCAAACAATTTGTCCGGCTAAAAAATATAAGTGCCAGGGTGCCGTGGCCTCAGCCTCGACCGACAGAATCCCAGTAAACTGATGCTCTTTGGTATGGCTGAGTCTTTTGTCTAGATCGAGGACAGTGACAGGCATATTCTCCAGGTACCCTACGCTGATGATGGATTCCATAGAATTGTGCCCAGAAAGTTTCCTTACAAATCATCCGAAATGCTACGGTTATCGCTAAACTCCATACCCCTGGGGATGATATGGTCTCAAACCAGGAGACGGATGGTGAAAATACTCACGGGCGCTACTGACCGTATTTTCACGGGGCTTTAGGTACTTCTTTAGGACTTTTAAGACGCGCTGTTGGTCGATCGGTTTGCCCAGAAAACCCGATGCTCCGACCACTTTGGCCCGCACCCGATCAGCGATGCCATCATTGTTGGTCACAATAATAATCGGGGTGTCTTTAAAGGCAGAGATCCGCCGAATCTGTGCACATACCTCATATCCATTCGCGATGGGCATGACTAAATCCAAGAAAATTAGTTGAGGTTTGAGCTCTAGTAGCTGCAGCAGAGCCTGTATAGGGTCTGCGATATTCGTGTATTGATACCCGGCTGCTTGAATAATTTGCGCCATTGCCTGACTGTCTGCCGGATTATCATCAATGTAAGTCACCATCGGTCGCCTATTGGGTACGGCCTCTTGTCCTGGTGATGTCGGTGGCAACGTATTTTGAATAGCAGATGGTTGAGCCTGAAGGGTCGAATAGGAGGCAGTTTGACTGGGAGTTGGTGACTGAGCCACTGGGGTTGCACCAGACACCCAATCATCCACATCAATTATCCGAATAATCTCTTTTTGAATATGGGGCAGGATGGATAGAATCAGGGGAACGAGGGGTTGCTTGACCCTTGAGGCTAAATCTCTAAAACTCTGTTGACCATCTACAAAGCCCATTAAAGCCTCAAACAGAGCTGGAGAAGTTTGCTCTCTTAATTTGGCAGGCTGCTCAATGAGCGGGGCCTGATTGGGCAGGATAAGTCCCAAATTGGAGCTTCGCCAATTTTCCCAGTCTTGTTGTACTTGCCCCCAAATTTGAGCATGGACATATTGCAGACTGACGTAGGGAAACTTGGCCGCGTCTTGAGATCTCGTTTTATAGGTTAGTAGCTTTCCCGTCGCCTGGAATTTTAGACTGCCTTGTTGGACGATATCGAATAAAACCTCCGAGATACAGCCTGCCACTAGCTCAGAAAAGCGCTTTCTATTAAATTTTTTGTGGATAACCAACTTGGCTAAGGCATGGTAAGTCAGGGTTTGAGGTGATTTCTGGTTTTGTTGAACGAGCTCTGGGCAGTGTTTTACAAGTTGTCGATACCAGCGGCGGTTTGAATGGGTTTGCGTATTGGCCCAAACAATTTGCCCGGCTAGAAAATACAGATACCATGGTGCTGTTGCCTCCGCTTCAATTAACAGAATCCCAGTGAATTGATGCTCTTTGTGATGCCTAAGTCTTTTGTCGAGTTCGATGATGACGGATGTGTGTGACATATTTTCTGTAAACGATGGGCGTCAGTTAATTGAGTATGGAATCTGTATTTGTCAAAGTTTGCAATCCTGCTAGGCGTCTGTCCGAAAGTTGGCATGGGGCGATAACAGGGTTGACTGCCACTGTCCTTTTGGTATTTGATCACACTGTAGTGTGATATCGATCACTACGACATGAGCAAACTCGCGTATTTCCGTGATTGATACCGACAACTCTGATCTCAGAGGATTTTGTGGTGTCGGAGCCCAGTTCTTTAAAGTAGTTGTGAGATGGGCTTAACTGTCTGAAATATTACTGATCTATCTTGTGTGTAATACCACTTAACACAAAGTTGACAACGCTTTCTGGCAGTACACATGCTTTCATCTGATCGCTAGCGTATCTCTCAAACAGCACTTGATAATCCCCAAAACTTCTCCTCAGTGCTACTTTAGCTAAGGCAAAAAGTGTTCTCTTGCTAGCCGCCCTTCTCTGTCTCTGGTTTCCTCGGTATAATCCCCTCAGAAGAGATTGGGTTAGCTACGATCCGGCTCAAAGCTCAACCGCACTCTCGCTTTACTTGTCTGAACTTGATAACCGATTGCCCATATGTTTCCACTTGTAGAGCTATCGCCTCAGCAGGCCACACCCCGCTAAAGAATAGGAACCGGACGCAACTTGTATCAAACTTGTAGTAGGGATCGCTAGCAAAGGTGCTGGTAATCAGATCCCGTTCGGCTTTCGTACATGGGTCAATGTCCTCATCTAAGGGGTGCCCCAAAAATAGAACACCTGCTATATGCGGCGTCTCAAGGAGAAAGCCCTGAATCACCAAGGTTTAAGGCTTTTCGCTTGATATACCTGGATGTCAGGAGGCGGACTTGAACCGCCGACACGAGGATTTTCAGAGCTTGCTCATCAACCAATGTGACAGTGACTGAGAAAAATATGACGGTTATTGAGATTCAATAAGATTTCTCAGACTAAAGCAGCAAAACCGCTTTACCTCAATTCAAAAGAATTCACATATCAAATTCATTCGGGAAGTTTTAGCCATTGAGGCAAATAATGCGGCAATCTTGTAATAACGCGGCAGTCTTATATTAGAAGCTGATAGAGATTCAGCGATCGCATGAGGGAGGGTTGAGATGCCATCACCGTTTCCGGGGATGAATCCTTATCTAGAAAATCCCGAGCTATGGCCAGAGGTGCATAGCCGGTTGATTGTGGCTATTGCGGATGTTTTGAATCCACAGCTGATGCCGAAATATCGAGCGGCGATTGATCGGCGGGTTTATGACCTGCAAGGGAATGAGACATTGCTGGTCGGTATCCCAGATGTCACTGTCGAGCGGCGATCAGCTTCGGACACTCCCGCCCAAAATAATATAGCTGTGATGATGCCTCCGGCTAGTCCGGTCAAGGTTAGAGTACCGATGCCGATCGAGGTACGCGAAAGTTATTTGCAGATCAAGGAAGTAGCGACGGGGGAAGTGGTGACTGTGATTGAGTTGCTGTCCCCTACGAATAAACGCACTGGGGCCGGACGCAACGCCTACGAGGAAAAGCGGCGGGAAGTGTTGAGCAGTCGCACTCATTTGATTGAGATTGATTTGCTTCGCAGTGGGGAGCCGATGGCATTAGCCGCAGGTAATCTAAAAAGCCACTATCGGATTTTAATGAGTCGTGGCGATCAGCGTCCCCAGGCCGATTTGTATCCGTTTAACCTCCCCGATAAAATTCCCCCATTTCCGCTACCGCTCAAGACTGGGGATATGGAACCCGTCATTGACCTGCACTTGCTACTTGATCAGGTTTACGATCGAGCCGGGTATGAGGTGGTGATTGATTATGCTCAACCTCCCGTTCCCTCTTTAGATGCAGCAGACGCTGCCTGGGCTAAAGCATGGCTTCAAAAGAAAGAGATGGGGTAAGCTCGACTTCTATGCTTTGTCAGTCAGCAGACGCACTTGATATCAACTCACTCGGGATTGATGGCGAGCAAGTAGGCGCTGTCTGAGATCAACCAAGTTATCTTTTTGAGCCAGCTCTTGTCTTCTCTGCTGGGCTTTTTGGCGGCGCTGCTCTAAATAATTATCGACCTGCTGGCGATGGGTTAGATAGTAGTTAATGGTTGCGTAAATATCAGCCAGATTTAGGACTGAGTACTGGACAGCGACCTCTTCAGGCGTGGAGCCAGCATGGTATGATGCAGCGAGTAAGCTATCGAGGGTAACTCGGCTCTGGCCGATACGGATGCCCCCTGCTTCGTCCCAACGCAGAGGGGGTGCAGTCGCTTTGAATTCGGCTGGGATACTCATCAGGCAGTTACTATGGCGCTTTTTTCTTGCATTCGATCCACTGTAAATTCCCCCAAACGGTCTGCGATCGAAAGATTGAGGGAGGTGCGATCGCGCCACAAATCACAGACTATTCAGCCTCGCTATCCGTTTCAGGAGCTTCATCCTGTTGATTATGCTCCGCCAACCAGTCCGTTAAATCCTCAAGCCCTTCAAAATCCAGCAACGCCTCAATGAGCGCTTCCACCTGGGCCAGCTCCAGTTGCTCAATCCGGGTCCGGGAATCATCAGGCACATCACCCACCTTGCGAGTCAGGAGCTTGAGCGCCAGCTGCCGTTCTTCACGCACCCTTTCTTGGATACCTTGCTGAATCCCTTCCTGGATGCCTTGCTGAATCCCTTCCTGGATGATGTCTTGATAAATTACAGATTCCTGCATAAGTTCCCTCCTCAGGATGCGTTGAATCAGCCCCTTCTCTAATACTAGCCCGGATAAAATCGCCGTCGCGGCTGCAATATTACTTTGTACCCGAGCTTCTGAAAGCTGCTCAATTTGGCCAGCCACCTGTTGTAGAGTTGCTTCACGGTCATCAGTTTGAGCTAAGACAGTAAACGGTAGTAGTCCTGGGACTCCTAGAAAGTCCTCAATCGGCTGTTCCCATAATCGCAACACCTCAAACCGATGGCTTGTGTTTTCCAGCTCAAAGGTGGTTTGCTGCACCAGAGGCGACCCACTTTGCTGGAGATAGATGACGATTTGCCGCATGGGCTTCCCCGGAAAGCGACGATAGCTCCGAACGCGGTAATCTAACAACCTGAAAGGGATAGCTGGATCAGGCTGGGTTTGGAACTCAACCTGCAAAACTAACGACTCTGACTGTAGTAGCATCAAGGCATCAGCGCGAATGGGTTCAAGGGATAGCTCGGATGGACTGATTTCAGTCAAAGCCACCGGTTCCCCCAAAAGCCAGGTGGCGAAATCGGTTGAGAAGGTCTCGACGAGAAATTTGCAAACGGTATCGAACATGAAGGGTGTGAACGGTTCTGATGGCCTTGAGGCACCATAGCAGATTGGCTGGGCTTTCCCCCCAAAGATCGCTCAACCCCTTTCAAATGAGCGATCTTCAACATATTGGGAAAACTTGGTATGTTGTAGTTCCAAGCTTTCCCATGACCGCATTCCAGCGCACTGAGCTGTTTTCAACCAATACCACCCTAGAAGCTCACCTGGCCCATCTGATTCGAGCTTACGCCCATAGCGTGGGCGATAACCGCTAAGCTGAGCGCTCAGAAACAGATCGCCAGCCCTGGTGCAAATACGCCATCGATAAGGTCTTCAGTGGTGATGGCACCTCCAAGCGAATGCTGATCGCCCGGTTGGCGATTCCCTTAGAAGAATTGGGTGATGTGGGCACTGATCCGCTCTGGGCTCAAACTCGCGAATATCCTCAACCCACAGTCTTACCCGGTAGCCTGAGAGCCACCAGCTAATGCCGGTCGAAGTCCTGGAAGCTGAGGTTATCGACTCAGCCCCTTACATCGAGGGGCTGGATAACTCCGTGGGTGGGCAGATCGAGGTTTACACGCCCCCCGTCCAACAGGCCCCTGCCGCGAAGTATGGAAACACTATCCCTAGCCAAGAGCGAGGGCTGGATGGTCTGGTAGACGCTAAGGGTAGACCCTTGACCTACAGGGACGATGCCGGGGTTGAAAGATGGAATCGAGACTATGAGTTTGACGATATCCCCGACTATGGCACCCCAGAGTTTAGCGACTGGGCCAACGGTGCCGACTTAGAACCCGAGGCATTTAATAATTTCGTGGGCCGTAATCGAGGGCGGTCAGGGGCCAGGGCGTTAGATGCTTTAGATAAGGTTTAAGTTCGGCTAGCGATTTTCAGCCCAATTCAGCGCCATGTATCTTAGTAGCATTGATTTGCCTGAGCCTGGGTCACCCAACATCACTACCTGGGCCAAGGCTAATTGCCCGCTCACCACTGACATCACCGGTTCAGTGGGGCGCTCTAAATAAGATTGGCGATGCTGTTCAACCGCTGTGGTTTCTAGCAATGCCTCGATTTCACCCTGGTTGTATAGCTTTGATATTTGTTCTTTGGGTAGCTCGTATAGCTGGGGTGTAAACTCCTGACATTCCCGCACGCTCTGGGGTACAAAAATATTCCACAGCCGCATTGCATTGTAGGCAGATCCGCTGGTGTCAAGCGATTCCAGTTGTAGATTGCCAAACTTTTCGCGCAGCGCTTCTTGATATTTTGCCAGGTCAAAATCGACCGGCACACCTGCGATCGCCTCAACGCTGGCGAGCATTGCTTTCTGATGCTGCAAGTCAAGGATGGCGCGTAGCTCGGGGATCTCTACCATCAGCCCGTTTTGCACGCGCTTCAAGTATTTCTTGCAAATTTGCGCCCAACCAAAGTCTTCTGGCAACGCTGGCAAGGCTTGGGTTTGCCACAGGGCCTCTAGAGCATCGGCGTTGACCCGTTTGCAGTTGATTTTGAAGGCTTCGCCTAAGATCGGCTTGACATCCTGACTATGGATAAACGGAGTATACTTTAAGCCGGGAAACCTTCTAGGTGAAAGGGATTGGGACGATGTGCTTTTTGAGACTGGCGAGCCAGTGGAAGTGCGCCCATATGGTCAACGACCCACTCAAATAAATCAGGAAACTCATAGTCAAATAA
>JBCDDJ010000059.1:0-20806 GCA_039180385.1 Cyanobacteria bacterium P01_G01_bin.38
CCGTAGATGATCTCGCGAATGTAGCGTTGCTCACAGCTGCCATCTGAGAAGGTGCGTTCATAAGCTCGCCAACGGTTAGAGCGCACCTGTTGCTCCTTAGGTAGCCAGACCGCATGATTAGAACGGATGGCCAGGACATAGGGCAGTTCGAACTTGTGTAACACACTGACAAAATTGCTACCACTTTCCCCATACAAGCTGTCCGCTAACACTAAATCAAACTCAAATCCCAGATCGCGCAGTGCTTGAATCATCGCAGCTGCGATCTCAGGTTTAGTGTGATAAGGTTCCCCGTCCTGAAGCCGGGCTTTGGGCTTGTAGACAGCAAAGATCAAGGGAAAGGTAATGCCTTCGAGCAGGCCATAGGCCGTCACTGCGACGATCCCGTTCTCCACTTTGCCTAAGTTACCGATATATTGCCGTTTGACATAATCGGTTGACTTGCCCTTTTTCCGGTCTCCGGTTTCGTCTATCACCAGTGTTATCTTCCGACCTTTCAACACTTGAAGAATCAGCATCAAGCGTCTTTGGCGCAAATCTGATGCCAGCCAAGGAGACTCACACAAAAACTGTTGTAGTGACTGCGAGTTGGGCAGGCCAACAATCCTTGCAATGGCGGGTAGAGATTTGCGTTTTGCTTCCGATATCAGACCGACATGGAGATGCTTAAAGGCTTCATAACTTCTCACTTCGACGAAGAGGTCACGATAGGACTCACAGTAGTCATCGACGAACTGAACAGTCGGTTTGGCAGTTCGGGGCGCAGACATAGGCTGAATCTACATTTGGAAACTTTTTCCTCATTTTATTACCCTGAGAGTCATTAAAGAGCGTTAATCCCCAGGGCTGCCAGGTATTTAGCTTTAAGCAGCCCTCCGCTGAGGAGCTTGATCATGATTATCTCTGGCGTGCGTCTAAAGCCCTGCCGGAGCGAGGACGCATCGGGATTTTTAATCGCTCTTACTATGAAGAAGTGCTGATCGTGAGGGTTCACCCCGAGCTGCTAGATCAGCAATAGCTGCCACCCAAAGTCAGAGGAAAGCATATCTGGAAGCAGCGATTCGAGAGAATCAACAACTTTGAAAAGTATCTGACAAACAACGGTGTTCACGTCTTAAAGTTCTTCTTAAATGTCTCTAAGGATGAGCAAAAAGAGAGATTTTCAGATCGTATTGATGGCCCCGAAAAGAAATGGAAGTTTTCTATCAGCGATTCACAAGAGCATGCCCGTTAGGGTGACTCCATGGCAGCTTATGAAGAAATGAAATCTTTCCTGAGAGAGGGCTTTCTCCCCTGCTCTCAAATTGAGAGAAGAGGCTGGGGGATGTGGGACTTGGCTCTTCTCGCAGAGTGGGCGGTCGGGATGTTATTTTCTTGCGATCCACTTAGCAGTGGATTTCTTGATCTACGACAAAATGCGCCCGTTGGATTTGGCTTATCCGAAACTTGCCCTACGGCTGGCCCGGCATCTTGACCCGTACATTGAAATCAACTATTCTGCTTAGGAATTTAGATGTCTGCTAGTCAGTCTATCTATGTATGAAGATTATTTGAAGTTTACCTAACTCATTCATCTAAACCCTGTATTTAAGCGGCTTCTAGCTTGTATTGACCAAGCTTTGAGTTATCCAAGTTATCCAATTGAGAATCGGCATACACCCAATAATATGAAAAAGACCTTAGTCGGGCCTCATCTATTGCGTCATCCTAAGTGGTTCTTTGCAATAGTGTTAGGTCTTTTGGTTAATCCTACGGTCTTTGCGATGGTCGAAGACCGATCCCAAAGGGCCATCGCAAGCCAGACACCAACAGACGCAACGGTGCTAGGTAGCCAGACTGAATCCCAGTTGCCTTTGGAGCTGACAGTGCCACCCGGCAATGGGAAAGTCATCTCAGACATTCAGGTGCGCTTTGTTGGCGAAGCGATTCCAGGCGGCACCCTGCAATCTCATCTCATTACCCGAGAATTTGACCTGCAGCCTGGCGATGTCTACGACCCAGATCGGGCACTCGCGGGTCTGGCTCGAGTCGAAGGTTTAGCTGAGCAGGTGACATTGACCCTCGAGCCTTCGACGGAGCCTGATCAGGTGGTGATGGTGGTGACCGCAGAGAAACCAAATTCTTTCTTTTATGGTTTTGGCAACTTGCCCCGACCGACTGCACTGCCCGGCCCCCTACGGCCCCCTACAGTGAGGACGAATACTAATCGAGCCAGAGGGGTCTCGATTGGGGTGCATGGCGGCCTGGATAATATCGGTGGCAATAACCAAAGGCTGACGGTGGGGGTGATTGGTGGCGAAAATACCCTGGGTGCTGAGCTTGACTTCAGGCAATTTTTTGCGGACGGGTCGGGGTACGGCCTCAATTTTCAAAATCGGCGCGGCGTGGAGCCCGAGTTTGATGGCGGCGAAGTGGATGTAGACACCCCCAGTGGGGACGATCCCTGGGTCCATCGGCTGGGGGGCGGCGTCGAGTATTTTCGCCCGCTTGGCCCCGATTTAGAGGCCGCCTTAGGGGTGGCCTATCAGCGCATATCCGTCCGGGATGACTTCTTTACCGATGATATTTTTGGGGACGACGAGTTTGGCAACTCGCTGACGGTCAGTGACAGTGGTCAAGATGATCTGCTCACCGTCAATTTTGTCGGTGATTTTGATCGACGAGATGACATCAAAAACCCCACCAAGGGTTTTAGGCTGTTATTTGGAACAGATCAGTCAATTCCCATTGGCGATGCCGATATTCTCTTTAATAGGCTGAGCGCTAACTACACCCAATTTATCCCGCTCAATCTGTTTGGCTTTACAGAGGGTCCTCGGACCTTGGTGCTCAATGTACAGGGCGGCACCATCATTGGCGACACCCCACCCTACGAAGCCTTTAGCCTGGGCGGGTCTAACTCAGTTCGAGGCTATAGCTCAGGGGAGTTAGGCACGGGGGAGAGTTTTGTCCAAGCAACCGCCGAATATCGCTTTCCGATGTTCTCCTTTAATGCCCTGGATAACGATGTTAATGTCGGGGGCACTTTATTTTTTGATTACGCCACCGATCTAGGCACAGGTGACGATGTCATTGGTGCACCTGCCGAAGCCCGTGATAAGCCCGGCGATGGTTTTGGATACGGGCTTGGCATCCGTGCCCTGACAGCAATTGGCGCTGTGAGATTAGAGTTTGGTATTAATGACGAAGGAGACTCTGAGTTTATCTTTAAGATTGGCGATCGCTTTTAGAATTCATCCGAGAACCTGAGGGAGCGCAAGCAAGTAATATCCCGACAGCTCACTCTCCACTCTCCGAGAAGCGCACTAGACGCACAGCGGCCTCTCGCAAAGTAGCTGTGCATACACAACTCTTCTCTTGATGGGTTACCGTATATACAGAATCTAGAAGACCATCCCAAAAGACAGCTCTATGCAACGGATTGACTCTCTCTCCAAATCCCTCTCTCAGATTGTTAGAGGGACTTTACCAGATCTTTCGCCCCCTCACCGCTGAGTTCTACCAGGGCAGGGTCAGAGACCAAATGTAATTTCTGAGACATCAATTTATTTTAAGATTCTCCATACTCATAGAGATAAATCGTGATTTAAGATTAAGGCTGCTTTGCGTTTCATAATGCCTGTCTGCCTTCAGGTTGGTAGGCATGTATTGACTCAGCTATATAGTTCCACCAGCGCCGAGATTGTTAGCAATACCTTCGGTGATTTTATTTCTTAGGGAGAAGTGCAAAATGGTCCAAGCCCCTACCCAACCAATGACTTCTACATCAGGACCACTGACTGACAATGAGTTGCAAGGTCTTGATGCTTACTGGCGCGCCTGCAACTACCTGGCCGTCGGGATGATTTATCTACGCGATAACCCGCTGCTTAAGGAGCCGCTCAAGGCTGAGCATGTCAAGCATCGCCTGCTGGGGCACTGGGGCGCATCTCCGGCCCTGAGCTTTACTTATATTCACTGCAATCGCCTGATTAAAAAGTACGACCTGAATATGGTTTTTGTAGCGGGGCCTGGCCACGGTGCCCCCGGCGTGCTAGGGCCAGTCTATCTAGAGGGTACCTATTCCGAAATCTATCCGGATAAGAGTCAAGATGCTGAGGGGATGCAGCGATTCTTCAAGCAGTTCTCCTTTCCGGGCTTTATCGGTAGTCACGTCACGCCCGAGACACCAGGGTCAATTCACGAAGGGGGGGAGCTGGGCTACAGCGTTTCCCATGCCTATGGGGCAATCTTAGATAACCCTGATCTGATTACCTGCTGCGTGGTCGGCGACGGTGAAGCAGAGACAGGGCCGCTGGCTACCGCCTGGCACTCCAACAAATTTATTAACCCGGCCCGAGATGGAGCAGTCCTGCCCATTTTGAACCTCAACGGCTATAAAATTGCCAACCCCACTCTGCTGGCCCGGATTTCCCACGAAGAGTTGGAGTATCTGTTCCGAGGCTACGGCTATACACCCTATTTTGTTGAGGGCAAAGACCCGGCTGAGATGCACCAAAAAATGGCTGCCGTGATGGAAGAGTGCATTCTCAAAATCAGAGAGGTGCAGCTAGAAGCGCGGACCACTGGCAAAATTGAACGGCCCCGCTGGCCGATGATTGTTTTGCGCACCCCTAAAGGTTGGACGGGGCCCAAAGAGGTCGATGGCAAAAAAGTTGAAGACTTTTGGCGGTCTCACCAGGTACCCATGGGGGGGATGCACTCCAACCCTGATCATCTGCGCAAGCTAGAGGAGTGGATGCGCAGCTACAAGCCCGAAGAGCTGTTTGATGAAAACGGGGCGCTGATCTCAGAGCTGAAGGATATGGCTCCTGTGGGCAATCGCCGCATGGGCTCTAACCCTCATGCCAATGGCGGGCTGCTGCGCCACGCGCTGAAGCTGCCCGATTTTCGCGACTATGCCATCGAAATGGAGCGGCCCGGCACCGTGGAGTTTGAGAACACCAAGGCGCTGGGTTTGTTTATGCGCGACATCATGCGAGATAACCCCAACAACTTTCGCCTGATGGGGCCGGATGAGACTGCGTCGAACCGTTTGCAAGATGTCTATCAGGTGACCAAAAAGGCCTGGATGGCCGACATCTACCCCGAAGACGAAGGGGGCACAGAGCTATCTCGCGACGGTCGAGTCATGGAAATGCTCAGTGAGCACACTTTGCAAGGGTGGCTTGAGGCTTACTTACTGACCGGACGCCACGGTTTATTCCACACTTACGAGGCGTTTGCCCACGTGGTGGACTCGATGTTTAACCAGCACGCCAAGTGGTTAGATATCTGCCGCAACCATGTGCCCTGGCGACGCTCGGTGTCTTCTCTCAATATTTTGCTGTCTTCGCTGGTGTGGCGGCAAGACCACAATGGCTTTAGCCATCAGGATCCGGGTTATGTGGATTTGGTGACCAACAAAAGTCCTGACGTGGTGCGGGTTTACTTCCCGCCGGATGCCAACTGTCTGCTCTCCATGGCAGATCACTGCTTTAGCAGCGTAGATTATATCAATGTGATCATTGCTGACAAGCAAAAGCATTTGCAGTATTTAACCATGGAGCAAGCGGTTCAGCACTGTACCAAGGGCATCGGCATTTGGGGCTGGGCCAGCAACGATGACTGTGGTGTGGAGCCCGATATTCCCGATGTGGTGATGGCTTGCTGTGGTGATATTCCGACCATGGAGTCCCTGGCGGCGACGGCTATCTTGCGAGAAGAATTTCCTCACCTCAAGGTACGATTCATCAATGTGGTCGATTTGTTTAAGCTCGTATCCGAAGGAGAGCACCCCCATGGCCTTTCCGATTGGGACTTTGACTCTCTTTTCACGAAGGACAAGCCGATTATTTTCAACTTTCACGGCTATCCGTGGCTGATCCATAAGTTGGTTTACCGCCGCTCTAACCAGGAGCGTATCCATGTGCGCGGTTATAAAGAACAGGGTAATATCAACACCCCGTTGGAGTTGGCCATCAACAATCAGGTTGACCGGTTTAATTTGGTCATCGACGTGATTAACCGAGTGCCCAAACTGGGCTCAGCGGCGGCCCATGTCAAAGAGCGGATGAAGAATAAGATTATCGAATGTCTGGCCTATGCCCACGAGCATGGTAAAGACCAGGCTGAGATTACGGATTGGAAGTGGCCTTATTCGGAAGATTGTTAGTCAGCCACCCTCACCCAAAGTCCCTCTCTCAGACTTGGGAGAGGGACTTTGAATAGAGAAGACTTTTTTAAAGATCAGCGATGTCGGACGTGAGGGAACCCCATGACAGCCATAGACACAGCGACTCAGCCATTGGTGCAGATTGAAGATGACCGTACGGGTCTGAGTATCGAAACCCTCAGGCGGGCCATGGCGGATAATTTATTCTATGTTCAGGGCAAGTTTCCGGGAAATGCCACCCTGAATGACTACTACATGGCCCTGGCCTACACGGTGCGCGATCGCATCCTCCAGCGCTGGATTGCTACTGCCCAGGCGTATCATCACTCTGATGTTCGAGTCGTTTGCTACCTATCGGCGGAGTTCTTGCTGGGTCCTCACCTGGGCAATAATCTAGTGAATTTAGACATCTATGAACCCGTCCGCCAGGCGGTTGAGGAGTCGGGCCTAGACCTGGATGAGCTGCTTGCTCAGGAAGAGGAACCGGGCCTGGGCAACGGCGGTCTGGGGCGACTGGCCGCCTGCTACATGGAGTCGCTGGCCAGCTTAGAGATCCCGGCCATTGGCTACGGTATTCGCTATGAGTTTGGCATTTTTGACCAAGAGATCCGCGAGGGTTGGCAGGTTGAGATCACCGACAAGTGGCTACAGTTTGGCAACCCCTGGGAAATTTTGCGGGCCGATGCGGCGGTTGAAGTCAAATTTGGCGGCCATACCGAGGGCTTTAAAGATGACCAGGGTGCTTACCGGGTGCGTTGGGTGCCAGACTACGCCCTAAAGGGCATCCCCTATGACACGCCGATTTTAGGATACCGGGTGAATACGGTCAATACGCTACGATTGTGGAAAGCAGAAGCCGGGGAGTCCTTTGACTTTCAGCGATTTAACCAGGGCGACTACTACGGTGCGGTCAACGACAAGACCGCTGCCGAGAACCTGACTAAGGTGCTTTACCCCAACGATGAGCAGATCCAGGGTAAAGAGCTGAGATTGCAGCAGCAATATTTCTTTGTGTCTTGCTCACTCCAAGACATGATTCGCATTCACCTGGCTGAGGGCACCTCCCTTGAGACCTTTCACCAGAAATTTACGGCACAGCTCAACGATACGCACCCGGCCATCGGCGTGGCTGAGCTGATGCGGCTGCTGGTGGACGACCATCAGATGACCTGGGATAGCGCCTGGGAGGTGACCCAAAAGACATTTGCCTACACCAACCATACACTGCTGCCAGAGGCCCTCGAAAAGTGGCCAATCTCTCTATTTGGGCGGCTGTTACCGCGTCATTTAGAGATCATCTTTGAGATCAATGCTCGGTTTTTAGCTCAGGTTGAGGCGCAATATCCACAGGAGAGCTGGAAGCAAGCCGTCCTATCTTTGATTGACGAGTCAGACCAGCGCTATGTGCGCATGGCGAATCTGGCCTGTGTGGGGAGCTATGCCATCAACGGCGTCGCCGCCCTCCATAGCGAGCTGCTAAAAACCACGGTGCTCAAAGAGTTTCACGCGCTATGGCCCAGCAAGCTCACCAATGTCACTAACGGCGTCACCCCCCGCCGCTGGATGGTGTTGAGTAATCCACAGCTGGCTGACCTAATTACCAGCAAAATTGGCGACCGCTGGATTAAAAATTTGGATGAGCTGCGTCACCTAGAAGCCTTTGTGAACGATGCAGGTTTCTGTGACGCGTGGCAACAGGTTAAGCATCACAACAAGGCCCGGCTGGCCCAGCGAATCCTCAAATTTACGGGCATTGAGGTAGACCCCACCGCTCTGTTTGATGTTCAGGTAAAGCGCATCCATGAATACAAGCGGCAACATTTGAACGCACTGCACATTATCACACTCTACAACCGGATCAAACAAAATCCTCAACAGGAGATTACCCCTCGGACCTTTGTGTTTGGCGGCAAAGCAGCCCCTGGCTACTTTATGGCTAAGCTAATGATCAAGCTGATTACCTCAGTGGGTGAGGTGGTCAACCACGATCCAGATGTCGGCGGTCGTCTCAAAGTCGTCTTCCTGCCTGACTACAACGTCACTAACAGTCAGCCGGTCTACCCTGCCGCTGACTTGTCTGAACAAATTTCTACGGCGGGTAAAGAAGCCTCGGGGACCGGCAACATGAAGTTTTCGCTGAACGGTGCCCTGACGATTGGCACCCTGGACGGGGCCAACGTTGAAATTCGCGAGGCGGTCGGCGCAGAGAATTTCTTTTTGTTTGGTCTCACGGTGGATAGCGTGGCGCAGTTGAGAGCCCAGGGGTATTCTCCTCGCGAATACTGTCAGCGCCACCCCGAACTCCAGTCTGTCATCCACCAGCTTGAATCCGGTCACTTCTCCCACGGGGATCGTGACCTGTTTCGTCCGCTGGTGGAGAGCTTACTCAACCATGACCCTTTCTTGCTGATGGCAGATTATCAAGCCTATGTTGACTGCCAGGAGCAAGTCAGCCAGGCCTACCGCGATCAGGCCCACTGGACTCGCCTGTCGATTTTGAACACGGCCCGCATGGGTAAGTTTTCCTCCGACCGATCGATTCGCGACTATGCTGAAAATATTTGGCAGGTGCGGCCTGTGCCGGTTGAGATGCAAAGCTACGCTCAGGCCAATGCGGTTTTGAAGGTGGGGTAGTGGACTATCTCTGCGTGTCTTCTTTCCCGCCTCTATCTCCTACCCAATTCTCTCTACCCTCCCCCCTTTCCCCCGTCTTCCATGAGTCTCACCCTCTATTTTCTCCGTCATGGCGAAACCACCCATAGCCAAACCGGCGGCTACTGTGGCTCAACCGACCCAGAGCTGACACCATCGGGTTTACAAATGGCCCAGGCTTTTGCCGATGCCTATCAAGAAATCCCCTGGACGGGTATTTTTGCCAGCCCGATGAAACGCACCGTCGCGACGGTTAAGCCCCTCTGTATCGCGACGGACATCGAACCTCAATTTCGAGACGGGCTCAAAGAGATCCACTATGGAGCGTGGGAAGATCGCACTCCCGAGTATGTGCAAGCGCACCACGCTGAGGAGTATGTAAAATGGCTGACAGAGCCCGCCTGGAACTCACCCCCCGGCGGTGAGACAGCGGTGCAAGTGACGAGTCGGGCCTCACTGGTGATTGCCGAAATCGAAGAGAAATTCACCTCGGGCAACGTGCTGGTGGTTTCTCACAAAGGCACCATTCGCATTATTCTCTGTAGCCTGCTGGGGATCGATCTGGGGCGATATCGCGATCGCATCGACATGCAAGTGGCCTCGGTCAGCGTCGTCAAGTTTGGGCGACTGGGGCCCATGCTTCAGCGCCTGGGCGATCGGGCCCATTTTCCAGAACACCTTCGTAACCGGATAGGCACCTGAACAGCGATGAAAATTTTAGTGCTCAATGCCGGGTCTAGCAGTCATAAACTTTGCCTGTATAGCATCCAGGGAACTCTGCCGGACCAGCCTCCGGTGCCGCTCTGGGAAGCTCAAATCGATTGGTATCCGCAGCGTAGTGAGGCAGTCTTTGCAGTGGAGACCACCCAGGGCGACACCTTAAAAGAGACCGTCTCCTCCACGGCAACCCATGGAACCCTGTCACAGGTTTTAAGCACCCTTTGGCAAGGTCCCACCCAGGTCCTGCAAAGCCCAAAAGAGATTGATGGAGTGGGGCATCGAGTCGTCCATGGCGGGCAAGCCTATCAAGCCAGCCAGGTCGTGACGCCCGAGGTCAAGGCAGAAATCGCGCGACTGAGTGAGTTAGCCCCGGTTCACAACCCGGTTAATTTAGAAGGCATTGAGCTGATGGAGCAACTCCTGGACGAGGTGCCCCAGATTGCTGTTTTCGACACCGCCTTCCACAGCCAGATGCCCGAGGTCGCCTCGACCTACCCTGGCCCCTATGACTGGGTTACCCAGGGCATTCGTCGCTACGGGTTTCACGGCATTAGCCATCAATACTGTACCCAGCGAGCCGCACAAATCCTAGGCCAAGCAGTGCCTCGACTGATCATCTGTCACCTGGGCAATGGCGGCTCGATGACAGCGGTTAAGGACGGTCAAAGTATCGACACCACGATGGGGTTCACACCCCTAGATGGACTCATGATGGGGACCCGGTCGGGATCGGTTGATCCTGGCATTTTGATCTACCTGATGCGCCAGGGGCATTCGGCGGATCAGCTCGATCAGCTACTCAATAAAGCCTCTGGCCTAAAAGGCATCTCTGGCATCTCCCATGATTTGCGAGAGATTGGGCAAGCCATTGCGAACGGTGACGAACGGGCCAAACTGGCGCAAGACCTCTACCTGCATCGTCTCAAAGCGTGCCTGGGGACCATGGTCATGAGCCTGGGCGGCGTCGATACTCTGGTTTTTACCGCTGGGATCGGAGAACATGCGGCAGGGGTGAGGGCTGCCGTCTGTGAGGCCATGGCCTTTTTAGGGCTGAAGCTAGATCTCGCCAAAAATGAACAGTCCCCCGTAGACCAGGATATTGCCACCGATGACTCTACTGTGCGCGTATTGGTCATCCACACTCAAGAAGACTGGGCAATTGCCCAAGATTGTTGGAACTGCCTCAACGCGCTAAGCCCCACCACCCCTTAAATTGTTGTGTCATGATACGTTAACCCACTCTTTAGCTAGACTCTGTAGAGTAATCAAAGTCCTAATCTCGCCCCTAACCGGAAATCTACTAAACTCCATCCTGCATTGAAAGTGACAGGGCTGACTGAGTCAAAATTCCAGTGTTCCCAGTATTATAAGTTTAGAGCTTAGCCTCTCAGCTAAAACTGTATAGCGTTTATCTTTTAAATGGAAAACAAAAAACCTAAATTTGGAATTCAAAATCATTCTCCGAATGAAGTTGCGACAGCATTGCATTCCTTTTCTCGAGATATGCAGTCTTACTATAAAGTGACCCACGGTCAGCTTTTGAGTCGACTCGATGAGGTCAATGATGAGGAAGAACTCTCTTGCATCAAGGCCGAACTTCAAAATGTCAACCTAAGGATAGAGTACTTCCATGTTCTGAACAACGCAGCTTCTATCGTCGATGTCGTATTACATAGCCCAATCATGATTGAAGAAGTCCGTGATTGTACCTCTAAAGAGTAAGAAACCATAACGAGACCAGCGGTATGAAGATAGCTTGTTTTAGCACAAAACCTTATGACCGGCGCTCGTTTACGGCTATCAATCAAACATTCGGTCACGAACTGGTCTTCTTCGAACCTCGACTGACTTCAGAAACAGTGGTACTTGCTGCTGGTTTTCCGGCGGTTTGTATCTTTATTCATGATGAGTTGAGGGAGGCAACCCTGAGGCAGCTTGCCAGTAGCGGCACCCGCCTGATTGCGCTGCGCTGCGCTGGATTTAACCATATCGATCTAACCTTGGCTAAGGCGTTAGGGATTCGGGTGGTGCGGGTGCCTGCCTATTCTCCCTATGCGGTGGCAGAGCATGCTGTGGGCTTAATGATGCTCCTCAACCGTAAGCTGTATCGGGCCTATAACCGAGTGCGAGACGACAACTTTGCCTTAGAAGGGCTGCTAGGGTTTGATCTCTATGGCAAAACGGTTGGGGTGGTCGGCACTGGCAAAATTGGCGAATGCTTTGCCAAAATTATGCACGGATTTGGTTGCCAATTAGTGGCTTACGATGTCCGAGAAAATCCCGTTTGTCTAGACTTGGGGGTTAAATATGTCGAACTCCCCGATCTGTTAGCCCAGTCCGATATTGTTTCTCTGCACTGTCCGCTGCTGCCCTCTACTAAACACATGATTAACCCAGACTCTCTCCAGCATCTAAAGCCCGGCGCGATGCTGATTAATACCAGTCGAGGGGGGCTGATTGATACGCGAGCCGTGATTCAAGCGATCAAGTCGGGGCGAGTTGGGTACCTCGGCATCGATGTTTACGAAGACGAGGAAAATCTCTTTTTTGAAGATCTCTCTGACACCGTCATCCAAGACGATACGTTTCAACTGTTACAGTCGTTCCCCAATGTGGTGATTACCGCCCACCAGGCCTTTTTCACCAAAGAAGCCCTCGATAACATTGCCGACACTACCCTGGCCAATATCAGTGATATTGAAGCTGGCAAATCCTGTGCCAACGAGGTTTGAAACCCATGTTAACCTCGGTTAAGTGGCGGTTTTGATATTCATCTGATAAACCGACAAGCATCTTCTCGCTTAGTGAAACAAGATCACCTCTTTTAGCCCAAACCAGTTGTGTCGCCGCACCCCCCAGGCCAGGATACTGCAAGCGGCAAGCAGGACCAGCGCGATCGCAATCGCCACTCCGGGGTTGATCGTCAAAGCGGCCCCCAGGTGGGTCATCATCAATGTGCAGGGGATAGTGCCTAGCAGACAGGGCAGGGCAAAGACTGAGAACGGCAAGCCAGAAATCCCCGCTCCATAACTGAGCAGATCATAGGGCATCACTGGGATGGCATGGCCAATCATAATCACCCAGCCCAGATATCGCTCGCCGCGATGGCTGGAGAGATAAACAGCCTTGCCCGTTAGGGCCTTAACCGCCGACCGGCCCAACGTGCGACCAATAAAATAGGCCGCCACACTCCCTGCAAAGATGCCGATGATGCCATACAGCGCGGCTTGATTGGGTCCCCAAACGGTCCCCGCCGCCGCCGTGAACGGTGTACTGGGGATCGGACCAATGATGATGGCGATTGCCACAAAAGCCATGAAAAAGACAACGCCCTTCCAGCCCAGCTTGTCTAGCTGCTGGAGCCACTGATCGGGCCTAGCCCACGGAATATCAGACTGGGTGAGTAGCCAGAGGGCTGCGATCGCACACCCGGCTAACACCACCAGCGCAATCCAATGGGCGGGTTGCAAAGACAAACTTAATCGTTTTTGGGAAACAGAACGTCGCAGGCCAGAACGATTGGATTTCATAAGTAAGCGTAAAGCCCTCTAGAAGTCAGGGGATGCAGCATCATAGGGGTTTACCACAGCCGCCACCCCCAGGCGTTTCAATCATAATGGCATCCCCTGGCTGCATCTGTGCAGTCGCTGTCGCCTTGAGCGGTTCACGGCTGCCGTCTGCTCGTATCACCCACGTGCGACCGGGTTGGGCATCTCCCCCGCCAGCTAAACCAAACGGCTGAGTGTCACGGCGACCTGACAAAATATTAGCCGTCATCGCTTCGCGGAACTGGATGTGCCGAATCACCCCATTGCCACCGGGATACTGCCCCGCTCCACCGCTGCCGTCGCGAATCATAAAGTTTTGAACGAGTACCGGAAAGCGCAGTTCCAGGACTTCTGGGTCCGTCAGCCGAGAGTTGGTCATGTGGGTTTGCACCGCATCGGTGCCGTTAAACCCAGGCCCCGCCCCAGAGCCGCCGCAGATGGTTTCGTAGTATTGGTAGCGTTCATTGCCAAAGGTAAAACTGTTCATCGTGCCCTGGGAGGCAGCCAATACCCCCAGCGCTCCGTAGAGAGCATCGGTGATGGCCTGGGAGGTCTCCACATTGCCCGCGACAACAGCAGCGGGATAGGTCGGGGTGAGCATACATCCCGCTGGCACGCGAATATCCAACGGTTTCAGGCAGCCTGCATTGAGGGGGATGGGGGCATCGACCAGGGTGCGAAAGACATAAAGCACAGCCGCTTTACAGACCGCAAAGGGCGCATTGAAGTTGTTGAGCTGTTGGGGTGAGGTGCCCGTAAAATCAATGATGGCGCTGCGCTCGTCTGGGTTGAGGGTGATCTTTGCCTGGATGGCGGCACCGCAGTCCATGGGTACACGGTGACTAGACACAAGACGGGCTCCCTGGGCAAGGCGCTGCTCACAGAGCTGGGCAATCACGCGGCGGACGGCATCCTCAGCATTGTCTTGGACATATTGCATATACGCTTGCACCGTGCTCAAACCATAGTGCTTGACAATGCGCTGGAGTTCTTGAACACCTTTGTTGTTGGCGGCGATTTGGGCTTGCAGGTCCGCGATATTTTGATTAGGATTTCTGGCTGGGTATGGACCGCTGGTTAAATGCGATCGCAGGTTGGCTTCGTGGAAGTGGCCGTGCTCTACCAGCTTAAAGTTGTCGAACAAAATCCCCTCCTGGTCGAGGTGGGTGCTGTTGGGGGGGATTGAGCCAGGGGTAATGCCGCCAATATCGGCGTGGTGCCCCCGCGAAGCAACAAAAAACAAAGGCCGAGTCTCATCCACAAAAACCGGCGTTATGGCAGTAATATCGGGTAAGTGAGTCCCCCCGTTATAGGGATTGTTGGAGATGAAGACATCCTCTGGCTGGAAAGGTTCAGTCTGATCGGCAATCAGCGCCTTCACGCTTTCGCCCATAGAACCGAGATGCACTGGAATATGCGGGGCATTCGCCACCAGTTCCCCTTGGGCGTCAAAGAGAGCACAGGAGAAATCTAACCGTTCCTTGATATTCACCGAAGAACTGGTATTTTGCAGGGTGAACCCCATCTGCTCCGCAATCGCCTGGAACAGATTATTGAAAATCTCCAGCCGCACCGGATCGGGAGGTACCCTATCTCCTGTAGGGGCGAAGGGTCCTTCGCCCTCATGATCGCTCACGCTACTGACCTGACCCTCCCCAATCGGGAGTTCAGAGATCTGAACTTGCTGGGTGAGGATCAGGTTGCTGCTAGCGCAAACCATCGCCTCCCAACCCGACTCCACAATATTGGTGCCCGTCGCCTCAAGGATTATCGCAGGCCCCACCAGCGCATCCCCCGGCTGTAGATCTTGCCTTTGGAATACCGGCGTCTGGTGCCAACGCCCCTCAGAAAACAGTGAAACGGTGGCAATTTCGGTCGGGGTGCCCGTCCGCTCCGCGACTGGCGTGATAGACACAGGTGCTGCGGTTTTGCCCACCACTTCTGCGGTGATTGTGGCCACCACCAGCGCCTTATCGGGCAGTGTAATGCCAAATCGCTGCCGGTAGCGCTGCTCAAATTGCTGCTGCATATCTGTCAGCGAGGCAAAATCCACCATCAAAGATGAATCGGTGCCTTCATAGCGCAGGTAAAACTGGCGCAACACTTCAAGGGTGTCGATATCTTGGTTACCCTGACGCTTTAAAGCCTGGGTGGCGTCCTCCGACAAAGTGTGAATTTGCGCTGTAAGAGAGGGCATTACCGTCGCATTCAGCGCCACCTCGACCGACTTTTCCCGCAGCACCCGTCGGTCGGCTAAACCCATCCCGTAAGCAGAGAGCACCCCCGCATAGGGATGGATAAAAATGGTCTTCATGCCCAGGGCTTCGGCCAGACGACAGGCGTGTTGCCCCCCAGCTGCGCCAAAACAGCAGAGGGCATAGTCGCCCACATCATAGCCCCGCTGCACAGAGATCTTTTTAATCGCATTCGCCATATTATCAATGGCAATCGACAGAAACCCCTCTGCCACCTGTTCTGGGCTGCGCTGATGGACCAGTGGGGTAGCCGTGGCATCGGCAATCTCCTGGGCCAGAGCTGCAAACTTGGCTTGCACGATGGAGTCGTCTAACGGCTGAGCGCCATCGGCCCCAAATACTTTAGGAAAGAACTGAGGCTGAATCTTACCCACCATCACATTGCAATCGGTGACGGTGAGCGGCCCGCCATTGCGATAGCAGGCCGGGCCAGGGTGGGCCCCCGCCGACTCAGGCCCAACTCGATAGCGCGCCCCGTCAAAGTCCAGAATCGAGCCGCCCCCGGCTGCAACAGTATGAATCGCCATCATCGGAGCGCGTAGCCGCACCCCGGCGACTTCGGTCTCAAACACCCGTTCGTAAGCGCCCCCATCTTCTCCACTAAAGTGGGCAACATCTGTGGAGGTACCGCCCATATCGAAGGTGATGGTTTTCTCAAAGCCTGCGGCCAGGCTGGTTTGCACAGCCCCCACAATGCCCCCGGCGGGACCAGAGAGAATGCTGTCTTTACCCTGAAAAAAGTGAGCTGGGGTGAGTCCTCCGTTAGACTGCATAAACAACAGTTGGGGCGTGTTCTGAGGAGAGGCGTCTTGCGGAGAGATTTCTGGCGAATCTATTTGGGGTGAGGACTCTAATTCTCGTTCGACTCGCTCAACATAGCGTCGCAGGATGGGCGAGAGATAGGCGTCTACTACGGTTGTATCCCCCCGGCTGACCCATTTGATTAAGGGGCTCACCCGATGGGACACCGAAATCTGAGGGAAGCCGATCTGTTGCGCTAAGGCTGCGACCCGCTGTTCATGAACGGGGTATCGATACCCCTGCATGAAGACAATGGCACAGGCGCGAATCCCCTCATCATAGGCAGCTTGCAAAGATTCGATAATCTTTGCAGTGTCTGTTATAGGCGACAAAATAGTCCCATCGGCAGCAATCCGCTCTGGGATTTCAATCACTCGCTCATAGAGCATTTCTGGCAGTACAATCTGTCGCGCAAAAATGTCGGGACGGTTTTGGTAACCAATCCGAAGCCCATCGCGAAACCCCTGGGTGGTGATCAGCAGGGTGCGATCGCCCTTGCGCTCTAACAAGGCATTGGTCGCCACGGTGGTGCCCATTTTCACCACCGAAATGTGTGCTGCGGGGATCGGCTCGTCGGCAGCCACCCCCATCAGGTCGCGAATGCCTTGCAGGGGCGCATCCGCGTAGCGGTCAGGATTTTCTGAAAGCAGCTTGTGGACGGCGAGGGTGCCGTCTGGACGCTGGGCGACGATGTCGGTAAAAGTACCGCCCCGGTCAATCCAAAACTGCCAGCGGTGGTTTTGAAGGGTTGAAGCGGTCATAGGGGGGCTCCGACGGTGAAATAAAGGCTTTTAACGTCTGTACCCTTAATTTAGATCCGGGCTTTTATATCTTCAATAGTCATTAGCTGGTAGAAAACACCACGGCCACCTGGATGCTAACGATTTTGAGTCTGGTGGCAGCAGGGGTGGGGCTAGCCATTTGCCCAGCACTGTATTAACCCTCCAGCGACAGGGGGTCGTCTACGACCGATCTCTGGGCTAGAGTTAACCCGGCAGCTAATGGTGGTTTGGCAACCAACGAATGCTTCTGCGACCCTGCGGCGCTTACTAGAAGTGGTGGAGTTTTTGGGAAACGAAAATCTCAATCGCGTGAGTTGAAGTGATTGGATACCTGCGGCTAGAAACCGGGTTTCTTGGAGAACAGCACAGCCTTTTGGCAAGTTGTTATTAGAAACCCGGTTTCTCTCGGCTTTAAGCCTTCACTTCCCGCACCTTAACCTTCGTTGCCAATCCCACAATCCTCAACAAACGCACGGTTTGCCAGACCAAATCAATCTCCCACCATTTTTGGCCAAACTGGGGTGAGGACTGGCAGGCATGGTGATTGTTGTGCCAGCCTTCGCCAAAGGTGAGCACAGCCACCCACCAGCAGTTGGTAGAGAGATCGCCAGTATCGTGGCTTTGGTAGCCAAACTTGTGGCACACGCTGTTGACAAAGCAGGTGCTGTGAAAGCCCACAAACAACCGCACAAAAATGCCCCAAATCACAAAGGGCCAACCGCCGAAGGCATAGAGTAAGACCCCCAAAGCAAACTGCAGGGCGATGTAGTAGTTATGGCAAAACAGATAAAACGGATCGTCGCCAATATCTTGGGTAAACCGAGAGCGCTGGCTGCGGGTAGGGACAGTGTGCATGAGCCAGCTGATGTGGCTCCACCAAAGCCCCTTGGTGGCATCATGGGGGTCAAGCGCCCGGTCGGTGTGGAGATGGTGCAGGCGATGGTAGCCGACCCAGCCCAGCACCGCGCCCTGCCCGGCCAGGGTGCCACAAAAGATAAAGAAGTATTCTAGCCAGCGGGGCACTTGAAAGCTGCGATGGCTGGCAAGGCGATGAAACCCGAGGGAAATGCCCAGCCCGATGGTAATGCAGTGTAGCAGGACGGCTACGCCCACCGCAGCCCAGCTAAAGTGGCTGGGGAGTAGCGCTAGCAGAGTCAGCAGGTGTAAAACCGTCGTTGAAATGATAATTGACCAGCGGGGGCGGGGCGACTCAGCAATAGTTGCGGTCATTAAAACTCCTCAAGGTGGTTAGATAGGCAAACATCTGTAGCTGAATCGGCCTGATTAATTTTAGATTAGAGAATACGATACCGTTGATTAGACTACCGCGATTCATGCTAGTGGTCAGTATCTACAGTGGATATCATACGATTTACAGCCGTTTGCATGAACTGACGGACAACGTCTTCGCGGCGGTTGAGTTGATATTGCTGCTCGATCACCGCCTGCATACCCCCGTCGCCCCAGGTTTGGTTTTGGCGAAAATACTCGATAAAGCTTTTGCCCGCAATCCGCGTCAGGTAGGCGGCGCTGGCCCCCTGCAAGAGTTTGCCTGCGATCGCAGTGGCAATAGTCGCCTGTAACCCCACCGACAGTAGCTTCAGCGCCCCTTTCACAAGCCCCAAACTGGTCATTGTCTTCGCCAGGGAGATCGACAATGCCCGAGCGTCCTCAATGCTCACCTCGACGCCGTAGACCTTGCCCAGCTCAACCACCATCTGGGTATTCACCGCAGCCGTCGCTAGCATATCCACGACAGGGAGCGGCGTCGCAGCCAAAACCCCGGCCCCAATCCACTGGTAGCGATCGATAATCACGTCGGCCTGGCGCTGACGCTGAGCCGACAGCTGCTGGCGAGCTTCCTGGCCGAGCTGCTGTGATTGCAGCAGCAGGTTATCGGCAATCAGCTCCTCCCCCTCGGTGCGCAAGACCTGGAGAATCGGCTCGACTAAAGCGGCAATGTCAGGTTCAGGCTGAAACTCACTGCCATTGGTCAGGGTGACCGCCTGGGGCTGGGCTGCGATCGCAACCACACTCTCAGCACTCAGCAGCCCCCGCAGTCTTAACCGCAGCTGTTTGAGGATCTGGGCCACCTCCTCCGTCGGATAGCGATCGGTTTTATTGAAAACCAGCAGAGTCCGCTTCCCCACCCGCAATAGCTGACATAAGGATTCATATTCGGCCCGATGCAAATCGTTGTCCACTACATACAGCAGCAAGTCGGCGGTGGTCGCCAGCCGTCGCGATTCCGTCTCCTGAGCGGTGCCGCCCACCTCGAGCAAACCGGGGCTATCCGTGAGCCAGAGTTCTCGCTCAAGCTCGGCCACGACCAGGCGATAGGTCTGGCCTGTGACCGTGGTGCCTCGGGTGGGGGCGACCTCACCCGCGATTTCCCCGATCAGGGCATTGGCCAGGGCGGTTTTGCCCGCTGACCCAGTGCCAAAGATGACGATCTTAAACGCCCGCCGCTGAAACTCTTGAGTAATGCTCTGGGACTTCGCCAGCAGCGCCTGACGCGCCACCTCATCTTGAACCTGATCGATTTGCCGCTGAATCACCTCCAGATTAGCGCTAGCCGCCTCAGTGGCCGTTTCCGGCGGGGGCGGCAGCGGTCGCTGGCGACGGGGTCGCAAAAATAATCGGGCGTAGTACGCCAACACCCCCACCGCCGCAATCAGGATGCCCATCAGCAACACCACCACGCCCTGGGCGAGTAAGGGCGACACCACCGCTACGCCAGCATACACATTGGCAATGGCGCTCACCAGCAGCAGGAATAACCCAAGTGCAGTGAGAGTTGCGATCGCAATCAGGGCGGGATGTAGACGGCGCATGGGTTCTAGGTTCTAGGGTGGGGAGGTGGGGAGGTGGGGAGGTGGGGAGGTGGGGAGGTGGGGAGAGGGAGAGTCAGGGGTTCAGGTATATTCGCCTTTTGACCTATTCACCAGCGCAGCGCACTCACCACCATAGGAACACCAAACCCCAAAATTTAGCTCTAGCACCCACTCCCCAACACCTATTCCCCCTACCCAACTAACCGATCCTCATTTAGGCTGAGTTTAACGAGTTTATTGCATGAGGAACCCTATGGGACTTTTTGACCAAGTGTTAAGTGCGGTTCAAGACCCTAATCGCCAGGCCAGTATGGGTCAGCTTGGACAGATTTTATCGACCGCTCAACAGCTAGGGCAGGCCAATAACACCGATAGCAACACCATGCAGCAGGCAGCCTCAGTACTGGGCGGGTTTGTCCGCTCATCTTTAAAGGACACCCGTGCGACCCAAGGTCCTGCCGCTGCCGAAGCCCTGGTGCAACAGGGGGCCACAGATGGGGCGGGGGTCCTCCCCAAGCTGTTTAATGCAGGCCAACAGCAACAGCTAGTGCAAGCGCTTTCTCAAAGAACGGGGTTAAATGCCAGTCAGGTACAGGCAATACTGCCCATGTTGATTCCGTTGGTGATGCGGTTGCTCAATCAGGGGTCACCCAAAGCCAGCGCCCAGCCGGGTGGCAGTAACGGTACTAGCAATAATGTGCTCAGCGCGTTTTTAGATGCCGATGGCGATGGCGATGTGGATATGGGCGATATGCTTGGGATGGCTGGGAAATTTATGTAGGAGGTGCTTCTCAGCAGATTTTCAGTTAGTCATCGTTTAATGCCTATCAGCAAAAGACAGGCGTTTTAGGTGATGATTCAGGGTTTTGATGAGACGGATGGTCTGGAAGGTCAGAGGTTAGAGGCTTACTCTACAGACAACGTGCTGGTAATTATTCCAGCGCGAGATGAGGCGGAGACGCTAGCTGGGGTGATTCAGGCTTTACAGCGCCAGGGGCTAAATCGGATTCGGGTGGTGGACAACGGTAGCCGCGATCGCACCCCAGATATCGCCGCCCAA